>CAZCYE010000019.1:0-22495 GCA_964502775.1 uncultured Bifidobacteriaceae bacterium
AACCTCTGACCCCTTCCGTGTCGAGGAAGTGCTCTACCCCTGAGCTAACCGCCCTCCGGAGCGGGTCAGGCTACCAAGCCCATCATCGAGGCTCTTCCTCGTTGCGCGCGACGGTCCGCCTTCCTCTGCCGCACACCGTCACTCGGTGGCGATGGCATCGAGGACGTCGAGTCGAGAGGCACGCCACGCGGGGACGAGCGCCGCGGCGAGACCGGCGAGCACCGACACCGCAACGAAGGCGGCCAGCTGCACCGGTGGGACGTGGAACTGCGTGATCCCCTGGCCCTGCAGCGCGGACACGAACGCCCAGCCCCAGAACACGCCCAGGGCGATGCCCACCACCCCGCCGATGAGGGCGATGATCACGCTCTCGCCGCGCACCATGCGCCGCACCTGACGGCGGGTCATCCCCACCACCCGCAACAGCCCGAGCTCCCGGGTTCGCTCGAACACCGACAAGGCGAGCGTGTTCACGATGCCGAGCACGGCGATGATCTCCGACAGCAACAACAACGCGGCCATGCCCGCCAGCACACGGTCGATCGACTGCTCCTGGTCCTCCTGGTACTCGCCGAGGGTCAGCACGGCCACGTTGGGGAAGTCACCGCCCAGGGCGGCGTCCACCGAGTGTCGGGCCGCGTCAGCCCTCCCGGTCGCCGTGATGTAGACGAGCGACAGCTGGTCGTCGTTGTCGACCCGAGTCGTGAACGTGCTGCGGGTGACGAGGAACGAGATCGGGAACCCGCCGGTGAAGTCGTCGCGATGCGTGATGCCCGTCACCGTCGGGCTGAGCACGCCATCACGGGCCTCGATGACCACCTGGTCGCCGATGCTCAAGCCGTGCTCCTCGGCCGCCGCGCCCGACACGAGCACCCCGTCGTCGTCCAGCGCCGAAGATCCGGCCGCGAGGTCGAGCGCCACCACCGACGCCAACCCCTCGGGGTCCACCCCGGCGAGGGTGGCCTCGGGCCCGTTCATGCCCACACGCACCCGATCGAACTTGAACGCGACGACGGCCTCCACCTCGGGCAGGCCGCGCAGCCGCTCGGGGATCTCCTCGGAGAACTCCGAGAAGTCGTCGGTGGTGATCACGAGATCGGCCCGGATGCTCTGGCTCACGGCTTGGCGCACCGAGGCCTTCGACGAGCTGCCGAAGATGGCCACGAGCGACACGAGCGTGAGGCCGATGACGAGCGCCGATGCCGTAGCCGCCGTGCGCCGGGGATTGCGCATCGCGTTGGCCCGAGCGAGCGTGCCCGACACCCCGATCACCCGCAGGGGTCGGCCCAGGAGCCCGGCGAGCGGGCGGGCGAACGTGGCGATCAGCGTGATCACGCCGAAGAACACCACCAGCACCCCGAGCGCCACCCACTTCATCTCGCCGAGTACCTCCGACGACGACCGCGCCCGGTCGAGCCCGATGACCAGGATCGGGATCCCCGCGGCCACGATCGCCGCGCCCACCGCTGCTCGGGGGCCGAACGAGCGTGTGCGCGCCGGGCCCAGGTCGTTGATGGCCGCGACCGGCGGAACCCGAGCCGCACGCACCGCCGGCCACACCGATGCCACGACGGTCACGACCATGCCCACCACGAACGCCGCGATGATCGTCCGCTCCTGCACCACGGTGGTCACGGCCGGGAGGTCGAACCCGACGTCGTTGACCACGCGCAACAGGCCCGACCCGAGCACGATTCCGGCCGCGAGGCCCAACGCCGAGGCGATCGCGCCGATCACCACCGCCTCGAGCAGCACCGACACCACCACCTGGCGCGGGGTCGCGCCCATGGCGCGCAGGAGCCCGAACTCGCGGGTTCGCTGCGTGACGAGGATCGTGAAGGTGTTGAAGATGATGAAGGCGCCGACGACGAGGCCGATGCTCGCGAACCCGAGGAGCAGCTGGGTCAACACGTCGAGGATCCGCAGGATGTTGTCGCCCCGGTCCGCGGCCACCGCGCTCGCAGGCTCCACCGCGTAGCTCGGCCCGAGCACGCCGGCGACGCGCTCGGCGAGGGCGGGGGACGACACGCCGGGCGCGGCGATCACGTTCACCGCCTCGAGCTGGTCCGGACGCCCCAGCAGCTCCTGGGCGCTCTCGAGGTCGAACGCCGCCGCGGTGATCGACCCGAGGTCGGTCTGGCCGCCCAGCGAGAACAGACCGACGATCCGGAACTGTTGCTTGGGACCGTCGATCACGACGTCGATCGGGTCCCCGACGCGGAAGCCGTGCTCGCGGGCAGTGCCGGCGTCGATCGCCACCTCGCCAGCGCGCCGGGGAGCGCGACTGCGCCGCCCGTCGTCGTGGACCACCCGGAAGGGGCCCTGGTCGTCGTCCTGGTCCCAGGCCAGCCCGAGGCCGGGTGCGCCGCCGGTGCTGATCGCCTCGCCGGCGGGGTCGACGAGGCCCACCTCCTCCTGGATCCAGCCGTGCACGCTCGCCACCCCGGGCACCTGCTCCACCTGGGTGAGCACTGCCTCCGGGAACGGGTCGCTGCCGCCCCGGCTCCCCCGCTCGCCTCGGCCTCCGCCGGGGTCGGCGAACGAGTCCGTCCGCCGCACCACGAGGTCGACGTCGGTGAGGGACGCCTCGAAGACCCCGGCGAAGGAACGGTCGAGGGTGTCGGTGAGCACGTAGGTGCCGCTCACGAAGCTCACCCCGAGCAGCACCGCCAGGGCCGTCAGGGCCAGGCGGACCCGCCGGGCGAGGATGCCCTTGAGGGTGGCCTTCCACATGCGCCGGGTCGTCCCTTCGTCGTGGCGGCCCCATCATTGACGAGGCGGGCAGGGACGAGGCGGCCAGGGGCGAGGCCGGCAAGCCCCAGTCACCGCTCTCTGGCCTGCGGGCAGCCCTCCAGTCGTCGCCGTCTCACCTTATGGACGCTTTGTCCGATTCGGGACGAAGGGCCCCACTCAGAGTGATACACCCACGCTATTTCGCGCTGTGAGTGCTCAAGAGACGGCCCCAAACGGCCGATCCCTCTCTCCTACAAGGGGCATGGGAGAGACATCATGGTCGAGACACGCAAGCGACTCGGGATCCTGGCAATCGGCGCACTCGTCGCCATCGGCGGCGCGGCGTGCGTTCCCCAGGTGGGCAGCGGCGGCCCCGTCGGCAGCGGCGACGAGCAGGCCACCGGTCCGGAGCTCCCCTCCACTCCCCCCACCACGCAGCCCCCGGCACCCCCGGCGGCACCCACCTGCGGACCCACCGCCCTCACGAGCGCGGTGTACAACCTCACCAACGCGGCTCGGGCCGCGGCCGGCAAGGGCGCCCTGTCCTGGAACGGACAGCTGGCCTGCCTGGCCACCGGCTGGAGCCAGCACATGGCTGCGACCGGCGTCTTCGCTCACAGCAACTTGAGCGCCACGCTGAACTCGCCGCCGTACTCCGGCTACAACACGCTCGGCGAGAACATCCTGCGGGGCCCCGCCTCGCTGTCCGCCCAGCAGATGCACAACGCCTGGATGAACTCACCCGGGCACCGGGCCAACATCCTCTCGGGTGCGTACAACTCCATCGGCATCGGCGTCGCCTACACCGGCAGCACCGTGTACGCCACCCAGAACTTCGGCGGCTGATCCACCCACCCCGAGCTCGACGACGGGAAACCGGCTTCCCCGGTCTCCCGTTTTCGCGTCCGGGGCCGGCGATCAGGATCAGCGGTGGCGGTCCGCCTCGTCGAGGGTGTGGGCCTTGGCCACGAACGCCGCCCAGCCGCCGAAGAACAAGCCGCCGAAGATCCCCACCGCGACGGCCATGACCATGACCACCCACCAGTCCCAGTCGCCATCGGCCAACGAGAGCGCGAGCGCCGTGATCGCCACCCAGATCACGATGCACACCGGGATGGCCACTGCGATCGCCTTGAACATGTGGATCCACAGCGAGCGCTCGACGGCTTCCTGGGCCTCGACGCGCTCGAGGAAGGCGGTGGGCCGGGCCTCGACCTCTGCGCTCACGACGCCACCCCCAGGTAGCCCTCACGCTCGAGGCACAACAGGATCGCCTGGGCAGCCTCGTCGGGGCTCGTATCGGCGGTGTCGATGGTGACGTCGGCGTCCTCGGGCTCTTCGTACGGGTCGGAGATCCCGGTGAACTCCTTGATCTGGCCGGCGCGGGCCTTGGCGTAGAGACCTTTGCGATCACGCGCCTCGCAGACCTCGATCGAGGTGGAGACGTGCACGAGCACGAAGCCGCCGCCCTCCTCGACCATCGCCCGCACCTCCTTGCGCACCGAATCGTACGGGGCGATGGGCGCGCACAGCGCGATGCCGCCGTTCTTGGAGATCTCCGCAGCTACGTAGCCGATGCGACGGATGTTGATGTCGCGGTGCTCCTTGGAGAAGCCGAGCTCCGACGACAGGTGCTTGCGCACCAGGTCACCGTCGAGCAGCGTCACCGGCCGGCCACCGATCTCGAGCAGCTTCACGAGCAGCGCGTTGGCGATCGTGGACTTGCCCGAGCCCGACAACCCGGTGAAGAACACCGCGAAGCCCTGGTCGCGCCGCGGGGGATGGGTGCGACGCAGCTCCTGGGCCACGTCGGGGAACGTGAACCACTCGGGGATGTCGGCGCCCTCGGCGAGGCGGCGGCGGAGCTCGGTGCCCGAGATCGACAGCACCCGGGCACCTTCGGGCACCTCGTCCTCGGGGATGTAGCGATCCTGGTCCTCGAGGTACACCATCATGCGGAACGGCACCATCTCGATCCCGAGCTCGTCCTGGTACTTGCGCATCAGGTCCTGCGCGTCGTAGGGGCCGTAGAACGGCGTGCCGTTGGCATCGGACCCGGGACCGGCGTGGTCACGACCCACGATGAAGTGCGTGCAGCCATGGTTCTTGCGGATGATCGCGTGCCACACCGCCTCGCGGGGTCCGGCCATGCGCATCGCCAGCGGGAGCAACGCCATCATCGCGGTGTTGCGCGGGTACTTCTCCACGATCGACTGGTAGCAGCGCACACGCGTGTAGTGGTCCACGTCCCCGGGCTTGGTCATGCCCACCACCGGGTGGACGAGGAGGTTGGCCCCCACCTCGGTGGCCGCCCGGTGCGTCAGCTCGTAGTGGGCGCGGTGCATCGGGTTCCGGGTCTGGAACGCGGCCACCCGACGCCACCCCAGCTCGGCGAACGATGCCCGCACCTGCGCGGGCGTACGGCGCAGCGGCCGGAAGTCGTAGTGCACGGGGAGCTGGAGCGCCTCGATGCGCCCGCCCACATAGGAAGGATGCGTGCGGTTGAGCACGTGGTCGACGCCGGGGTGGTCGGGATCGGCGCTGCCGTAGACCTGTGACGCCTCGGCGCCACGGTCGGGCTGCCAGACGTCCTCCACATGCAGGGCCGCGAGCATCACGCCCTCCGGGTCCCGCAGTGCCACGGTCGCTCCCGGCCCGAGGTCGCCGGCGAACTCGTCGGGTACGTCGAGCACCACCGGGATGGGCCACAGGGTCCCGTCGGCCAGGCGCATGCCGTCGCACACCGCCTCGTAGTCGGCCCTGGTCATGAAGCCCCGGAGCGGCGAGAAGCCCCCGTTGGCGAGCAGCTCGAGATCGCAGAGCTGGCGGGGGCTCAGGTCCCAGGATGGCCACTGCCGCGAAGCCGCCTTCAGCTCCTCGGCCCGAGAGCCATCGACCACCAGATCGACGAGCTCGCCCCCGTGGGGCGCGATCAGGTGGTCGGGCATGGCGAGACGTGCGAGCGATTCAGCATGTCCTCAGTCTGGCCTATTCGCTCCGCCCCACGACAACCGGTGCCGGCGGGGGCGAGCCTTACGCCGCCGCGTTCAGGCGCTTCTCGGCCTTCCGGGCGATCGCCTTCAGCTCCTTGACGGTCGGGCCTTCACCGTTACCCACCGAGCTGAGCAGGACGACGTACGGCCCCGACACCAACTCCACCGAGACCGCCGCGGTCTCGAGGTCGGCCGTGTCTCGCGCGGACGCGTCCGAGCCCCCGCCGATCTTCGGGAACTTGACCTTGTCGTACATGAGGATGGAAGACGGTGCGCCGGGTGCCACGTTCTCGACGGTCCCGCACTTCACGCCGGCACGCGTCGTGGAGGCCCGGTACTTGAATGCGGCCTTTGCGGTCTTGGCGTCGGGATAGATGATGACAACCTCTGACAGCGCAGTATCGCCCGTCGCCGTAGCAGCGAACACCACGCCGGTGTATTCGACCGCGGTGTCGTCGACCTCGAAGGTCTGCACGCAGGTATCGGCGTTGATCACGAACTGGTACACGGTCGGGAACGTCTCGGGTTCACGGACCAGCTCGACAGACCCCGGCACGTCCGATGCCTGCAAGAGACCCGGTTCCGAAGTCCCGGCGAGCGCGCCGGGCGCGGCAACCATCGCCAAGCCGAGCACCATTGCCGTGCCGCCGATGAACACTCGCGTTCGCGTCATTGCGCCCCTTTCTAAACTCGAGCGAGGCTACTCGACCCTCTCGTTGCGATGACTCGCGGCAGTCTCGTTCATCGCATCTGCTGAGTACGCTGCTGTCCGCCGCGACATAGGGGCGGGGTCTGGCACCGGCCGGCGGCGGACCTACTCGCTCTTCTGGTTGAAGGGACCGCGAGTGGCGACGGGTCAGCACCCCGAGGTACCCGGGATCGGCGACTACGCCTTGTTAGGCGACACGCGCACCGCTGCCCTCCTCTCGAGTGCGGGGGCGATCGATTGGATGTGCGTCCCTCGCTTCGATCGCGAGCCCATCTTCGGGCGTCTGGTCGGTGGCCCTGAGGCCGGCGCGTTCGCGATCAGCATCAGCGATGCCAGCGCGCGGCTGGACCATCGCCGCTATGTCCCCGGCTCGGCAGTCGTCGAAGCGAGATGGTCAACCGCCACGGGGATCGTGACGACTCGTGATGGCTTGGTGGCCCGCGTGGCCGGGCAGCTCCTGCCGAGCACCTTGCTGGTTCGTGAGGTGCACGCGCGCGGCGTGCCGGTGCCGATCGACATCGGGTTCGATCCGAAGCTGGGCGTAGAGCGCCGAGGGCCGACCACGCGGCGGCGAGGCGAGGCGATCGTGTGCTCGTGGGGATCACTCGCGGTCGCGCTGACCAGCTCGGCGCCCGGGCTACAGCCGGGAATCGTCCACCGTGTTGTCGTCGAACCCGGCCGACCGCTGGTCCTCGCCCTCTCGATCGCGGATCGTGAACCTCTCGTCACGGTCACTCCCCAGCAGGCCATGGACGCCCTGGCCCACACGGACGCGGAGTGGGGCCGGTGGTCCGACTCGCGCTCGGACCTGGGGCAGTGGCACGACCTGGTGGTGCGGAGTCTGCTGACGCTACGGCTCCTGACCTATGCCCCGTCGGGGGCTCCCGTTGCGGCGCCGACGACATCGCTGCCCGAGGAGCCCGGTGGCGAGCGAAACTGGGACTACCGGTACGCATGGCCCCGCGATGCGAGCCTGGGCATCGGAGCGTTCCTCGACGCGGGTTGCGACCACGAGGCCGAGGCCTTCATGTACTGGCTGCTCCACGCCGGCCGGCTGGATCGACCGCGCCTGCCGGTCGTCCTCAACCTCGACGGCCGCCGCGTACCCACTGAACGCGCCGTCGAGGAGTGGCCGGGCTACCGGAACAGCCGCCCGGTGCGGCTCGGCAACGCGGCCGCGGTCCAGCACCAGCTCGATGTCTACGGCTGGGTGCTGGACGCCGGCCAGCGCCTCGACGATGGTGGTCATCCCCTCTTCGGGGAGATGTGGCGGGTATTGGCCGATCACGCGGACTTCGTGGCCGCGCATTGGGCGGAGCCGGACTCAGGGATCTGGGAGGTGCGCGGACCGCCGCGCCAGTACGTGCACTCCAAGGTGATGGCCTGGGCCGCGTTGGATCGGGCCGTCACCCTGTCGCGCTCCTACCGGACCCGAGCCCGGCGCATCCAGCGTTGGCTCCTGGCCCGTGACGCCGTTCGCGATCACGTGATGGCCTCCGGGTTCGATCCTCGGCGATCCACCTTCTTGCGGGCCTACGACGACCGCGGCCTGGATGCCGCGCTGGCACTTGTGGGAGTGCTCGGCTTCGATGCACCCGACTCGGCACGCGCGCTCGGGACGCTGAAGGCGATCCGTTCCGAGCTCACCGCGTCGGGTTCTCTTCTGTACCGCTACGCACCCGGGCAGGACAATCTCGACGGTGGTGAGGGCGCGTTCCTTCCCTGCTCGTTCTGGTTCGTGCACGCGCTGGCCGCCGCCGGCCGCGTCGACGATGCCGGCGAGATGCTCGAGGAGCTCACCAACTTTGGTGGGGATCTGGGCTTGTTCCCCGAAGAGATCGACCCCTCGACCGGCGAACCGCTCGGGAACTACCCGCAGGCATTGACGCACAGCTCCTTCGTGCGCGCCGCCCTCGCGGTGCGCGACGCGCAGCGCGGTCAGGGAACCAGCAGTAGGCCGAGCGCGGTGCCGTAGATCACGTGGGCGATCAGCGCCACCCAGACCGTCTGGGAGCCGTAGTTCAAGCCCAACGGCCCGGGGGGCTCGAGCCCCGCCACGGCGTCCGGGCCGGTCCTCGTGGACGCCATGCGCGGATGGACTCCTGGGAGGAGTGGAACGATGACGAGCAGCGCCACGCATCCGTGCAGCAGGCCGAGTCCGGCGCCGAGCAGCGCGTTCGCCTCATCGAGCAGCGCAAAGGATGCTGCGTAGCCGAACGCGAACCCTTGGCCGATCACGAGGTGCATACCTGCCCCCACCACGCGAGCTCGGTCCGGGTCGGCCAGCACGGTGGTGCCCAACATGAGGGGCAGATCCATACGGGTGATGCCGGCCAACTGAGCGCCGATGAGGACGGCGGTGAGCGCGGTGGTCGCGACCAGCCCGAACAGCGCCCAACCCGCCCAGTCGATCATGGTTTCGTGCCGGGGGGTACGTCGGTTTCCGAGGGGTGGTACGCGGGGTGGTCACCGGCGGTCTCCACGTTGAACCCGAGGTCGTATACGAGTGAACCGCCGATGGCCGCGCCGAGCGAGGTCAGTGCGGCGGCCACGACCGAAAGCGCCACCACCACGACACCGCTGTGCTGATCGCCACCGTACGCGAGCGTCCGTAGCCCAATGTTCGTCAAGACGAGGGCCGTCACGGTGATCATGGTCAGCGCGTGGGCATTCGCCTCGCGGCGCGCTTGTGTGCCGGCTTTGGTGGAGCGCAGCCAGTCCCAGAAACCGGTCAATGCGGTAAGCAGCGACACGGCGGCACCAGCGACAAGGACAAAGGTGGCGGCCCGGAAGAAATCGCGAGCCCACTCCTCGTCCTGACCGGCGATCGAGATCACGTCGAGGACCGCGGCGATCATGTAGGCCCCGACGGGGATGTCGGTGAGGGGCGGATGGAGCGGCTTACCCGCGAAGCCTCGCAGCCCCTTGAACTTGCGTCCCCGGAGTGTCAGCGCCGGGCGAAACGACAGTCTGCGCATCAATCGACCTCCCCAATCGGGTGGTCAATCATTACCCGTTCTGGGGGAGTTGTGCACCGAGTTCATTGGCGTCAACCAACGAACTGCGCGGTACATCGTCGCCTGGGCGAGGTTGTCCGGGAGACACCTTCCGGGTCACGCGAACAAAGGCTCGTCGTTATTTGCCTAAGCGACGGCCCCCGGCGGGCGGTGAAGGGGCCTCGGCGCCCTGAAGGCGCCGAGGCCCACGACTCACCTCGTCTCGACGGTCTCTTCGTAGACCCGGCCGTCGCTGGTTTGTGTGCGCGAACGCCGCGAGCTGCCGAAGCCGCCCCAGCTGCTCCAGAACATGAGCGAGGCGATGAGGCCGATAACGCCCACGACTATCAAGATCAAGCCGATGGTCGCGAGGTTGAGGTCCTCGATGTTGTCAGTCACACCCCATCGCAAGACCGCCCCTACTGCAACCAGTACAAGGCCTGCTCCGAAACCCATGAGATCACCTTCCGTTTGGGTACGTATGAAGGTTCCCGCTTCGGCTCCTCGCTAAACGGGGTAACCCTTGCCCTCCAGACGGCAGTTTAGGGCCCCCGGGCGACTGGGTAGGCGAAGACCGTGCTGATCAGGGTCGGCCTCATGACGATCGTCACGGGCTTGGCGATGACCGCCATGGGCTGGATGGATCCGGTGGGCCCCGGGTTGATCATCGTCGGCGCATGGATCGCCGCGATCGGGCTGGACGGAGCCCTGTCCATCACCACTGAAAGGGCCCAGCCGCTGCAGTCGCGCGTGCCCGAATACCGAGCAGTTCGGTACGTAGGGCCCAGTTCTTGGAGCGGACGACGGGATTCGAACCCGCGCCCTCACCTTGGCAATCGAGGCAATTCGTGTCGCCCCGTACCGCTCCGTTCAACTGCGCAGGTCACGCCTCATGCGTTCGTCGCTACCGCACGCCAATGAACACGAATGCGATCGGTTGATTGGCAAGGCACAGCGTGGCACAGCCAGGTCGACGGTCGCTGGACCCGGTGTCGGTCGATCAGCGCTCGGACGCAGCCCGGACCGTGTACGACAGCGTGACGACCGACCAGCCCTCGGGGGCGCCGGCGTAGAAGACAAACCGTTCGAACTGGTCCTGCATCTGGGCGTACCGCTCATCGGTGATGGCAGCCGCGACTCGAGAACGACCCTGATCGCGATCGACCCGCGCGAGGAAGCTCTCACCGTCGTCCCGCGTGAACCATCCCTCGCCATCATCGGTCCACCCGAGCTTTATCAACTCGCTCGCAAACCACGAGACAATCTCGCCGGCAGGCTGGTCGGCTGTGATGTTCCGCTCGGCCCCAGCTGACGGATCTGCGAGGTCGAACCCTCTCCCCTCGCCTTCATCGCTGCCTTCGCGCTTGAGTTCGATTTCGCCCGGACATCGAAGTGCCATCTCCGGTGAGGCAAAGAGATCAGTCGCCTTGACAGGCCGCGAGTAGCGCACGTCATCCCTCGGAATTCGCGGTTCCATCGAAGCTGAACGCCATGTTCGAAGCGTACGACGGTCCGGGCATGCAACAGCGGCCTCCGCAGAGGCCGCTGACCTGCGAGAACTTGGAGCGGACGACGGGATTCGAACCCGCGACCCTCACCTTGGCAAGGTGATGCTCTACCAGCTGAGCCACGTCCGCGTATGAGTCCCGAGGATACCGCGCCGCTTCCGACAGACCGAAGGGCCGCCGGAGTGTGTTCGCCGCTCAGGCGTGGGCCGGCTCGCTGTTGGCCACCACGGTCTGATCGCCACCGGCACGCTTGGCGGCGTAGAGCGCCTCGTCGGCCCGGCGGAGCGCTTCCTCGCCACCGGTGGCGCGGCAGGCCGCCACGCCGGCCGAGAATCCCACCGCGTGCACGCGCTCGGCATGCCACGCCATACGTACCCGCTCGATGGCGGCCTGTCCGTCGGCGGAACCGGTGTCTCCGAGCACGATCGCCAGCTCGTCGCCGCCGATGCGACCCGGATGGTCCACCACGCGCATCTCGGCCCGCAAGACGCGTGACAGCTCGCGCAGCACGTCATCGCCGGCTTCGTGGCCGTGCAGGTCGTTCACCGTCTTGAAGCTGTCGAGGTCGACCGCCACCACCGTGTCGCCGTCGTGGGCGCGCTGGAGCGCACGCTCGAAGCCTCGCCGGTTGAGCAGTCCCGTGAGCGGGTCGACGATGCTCTCCATCTCGAGGCGGCGCCGGAACTGCATCCGCTCGAGAGTCACCTGGGCGTCCTTCACCACCTCGGGCAACAGCGCGACAAGCTGGGAGCGAGCCGGGCTGCCCTTCGGCGCCTCGGCGACCAGCGGCTCACCCGCACCGAACGACAGGTCGTAAGGAATCTCGTCGCTGCCGGCGACCCGTGCGGGAACCGTGGTGCCTCCGAGCTCGCGCACGAACTCGATGAGTACGCCAACGATTTCCTCCGGCGTGGTGACGCGCAGCAGCGCTCGCGCGGCATCCAGCACCGAAGGATTCGACTCCCGATCCGCCCCCGGATTCGCCGGTCCCTCGAAGCCCCCAGGCACCCCAGGACTTCTCCTCACTCGGCCTCCTTCCGCAGAGAGTACCGGTGCGCGGCGTGGTCGTGTCGAGTCGGCCCTCAGAGGCCGCTCAGGAAGCGCGTCAGCGTCCGGTCGAGCCGAACCCAGACGTGTCACGGGTGGTCTCGTCGAGTGTCACAACCTCTTCCCACTCGATCGCCACCACGGGCTGCACCACGAGCTGGGCGATGCGGTCCCCCCGCCGCACCACGTACTCGTGCCCGGGATCGGTGTTCACGAGCAGCACCTTGAGCTCGCCGCGGTACTGCGCATCAATCAGCCCGGGGGCGTTGAGGCAGGTCACTCCGTGCTTCATCGCTAGCCCCGAGCGAGGGAGCACGAACCCGGCGTACCCCGGAGGGATGGCGATGGCGATCCCGGTCGGCACGAGCGCCCGCCCTCCGCCGGCGGCCAGCGCCACGTCCTGGCGGGCGCAGAGGTCGTAGCCGGCATCGTGGGCATGGGCCTGAGCGGGGATGTCCAGATCGGGATCGAGGCGAGCGACACGAATCCGCACGGCTCACACCGTGAAGTCGCCGACGAGCTCGTCCCGCTGCTCGTCGCTCAGCACCACGTCGGCAACGTAGCTCGGATGGTCGATCACGATCCGGACCGGCCCGGTGCCGAAGGCCCGTTGCTGCTCGGGGGTGAACGCGAACTTGAGGTAGTGCACGGTGGTGGCCACCTCGGCGCGGGTCTGCCGCTCGGTGTCCTCGGCCCGGCCCCGGATCGTCTCGGTGCCGACCACGATCTGGATGTGCTCGTCGATGCCGACGAGGCGCGGGAGCCAGGACCGGAGCGCCTCGGGATCGTCGATCTCCACGAACAGCGTCGCCGACAGCTCGCCGTCGTCGGGGATCAGCTGGTTGTACGTGTCGAGCTCGTGGGCAATCTGCTCGTCGCGCAGCATCCGCTCGGCGCGGGCCATCTCCTGGATCTGGAACCGCATCGTGGCCGCGTTCTCGAACACGATCGAGACGAAGTCGCCGAGCGCGATCCGGCGACGTCGCTTCACGTCGATGATCTCGGCCCGGAGGGAGTCGCGCTCGCGCTCGTAGGCCCGGAGATCCTGGATGTCGTCCGGACTGAGCTTGCGCATCTAGTCGTCCTCGATCCCGTAGGCGCGCGCGAGCACCTGCACGGGGTGCAGCGGTCGCTTGGCCGTCGCCTCGCGGATGGCCGTGTTGGCGAGCTGGCAGTCGCCGGCCACGAGGTCGGCATCGGTACCGGCCAGGGTCTCCATGAGCGGCTTGGCGATCCGGCGGGCCATCTCGACGTTGCCGGCCCGCAGCCCCCACGTGCCGTCGATGGCCGAGCAGCGCTCCACCATCGTGACCGTGGCCCCGGTGAGCGCCATGAGGTCACGGCTCTTGGGCCCCATCTGCTGGGCCCGGTAGTGGCACGCCGCGTGCCAGGCGATGGTGTCGTACACCGGCCCGGTGAAGTCGGTGTCGAGCGGGGACTCCCGGTGGCGGGCCATGAGGTACTCGGCGGCATCGAAGGTGTGCTCGGCCACGAGGCGGGCCTCGGCCGTGCCGAGGAAGTCGGCGTACTCGTTCTTCAGCACGTAGGCGCAGGTGGGCTGGGGCACCACCACATCACGACCCGCGCGTACGTGGGGCACGAGGATCTCGACGTTACGGCGGGCCTGGGCCTCGAACTTGGCGACGTCGCCAGCGTCGAGCCAGGGCATCCCACAACAGACCTCGCCGTCGGGCAGCTCGCACGCGATCCCGTTGCGCTCGCACACCCCCACCAGGGCCTTGCCGATGTCCGGATCCTGGTACTCCACGAGGCACGTCGGGAACAACGCGACCGTGGCCCGAGAGCCCGGCTCGGCGGGTGCGCTGGGAGCGCGGGGAGCGTCCGAACCCTGAACCCGGTGACGCCGGAACCACTTGGAGAACCGCACGCGGGTGAAGTCGGGCAGGAGCCGGTCCTTGGCGATGCCGAGGGTCTTCTCCATCACGAAGCGCACCGGGCGCACCCGGTTCATCGTGTTCACCACCGGCGCCGCCTTCGTGGCCACCTTGCCCTGGAGGTCGGTGCGGGCGAGCACCCGCGCTCCCTTGCCCACGTTGCCGTCCTGGCCCTGGATGGCCAGTGAGCGCAGCATGAGGCGCGGGAAGTCGACCTTCCACTCCTGTCCCCGGTCCGGGGTGTACGGACACACGACGAAGCAGAGCTTGCACTGGTAGCACTCGTCCACCACCACGCGGTGCTGGTCGTCGGAGAGGAACTGCACGTCGCGCGCGCCGTCGTCACGCTCGTCGATCATGGCGAACAGGTCCTTGAACGACGGGCAGAACCGCACGCAGATCCGGCAGTCCGAGCACACCTGGAACGTGCGGTCACGCTCGGCGCGGGCGTCCAACGGGTCGAAATACGTGGGCGCGAGCGGATCGTACAGATGCGTCGTCATGGGCGCGCGACCTCGGTGCCGGGGACGATGGGCGACGAGCGATACGTAGGCTCCCGCTCGGAGCCGACGACGGCCCGGAGCGCAGGGTTCCGGGCCGTCAGCGCGCTCGACTACGTGAGCGATTCGAGCCCGGACGTGAACCGGCCCGCGTGGCTCTTCTCGGCGCGAGCGAGCACCTCGAGCCACTCCGAGATCTCCTCGAAGCCCTCCTCGCGCGCCGTCTTGGCGAAGCCCGGGTACATCTCGGTGTACTCGTAGGTCTCGCCCTCGACCGCGCTCTTGAGGTTGTCCTGGGTGGCGCCCACGGGCACACCCGTCACCGGGTCGCCGACCTCGGCGAGGAAGTCGAAGTGGCCGAACGCGTGGCCGGTCTCACCCTCGGCGACCGAACGGAACAGCGCGGCCACGTCGGGGTAGCCCTCCACATCGGCCTTCTGCGCGAAGTACAGGTAGCGACGGTTGGCCTGGCTCTCGCCGGCGAACGCCTCCTTGAGGTTGGCGTGGGTCTTGGATCCGTTCAGAGCGGGCATCGGTGGTTCTCCCTTGGGTCGTGGGCTTCGGTTGTGGGTCTACGAGCTGATCGACGGGCGGTCGGGTCCACGAGCAGCGGAGCGCTGCGCGTCGGCGCACTCGTCGCAGATCCCCCGGAAGTGCACCTCCACGCCCGAGACGGCGAAACCACGCCGGTCACGGGGTGGGAGACGAAGCTGGCCGACGTCGAGGATCACATCTCGCACCTTGTGACAGACCGTGCAGATGAGGTGGTGATGGGCCTGGTCGACGGTCGGGTCGACACGCACGCTCCCAGTGCCGAGGTGGATGAGCGACACCTCGCCCATGGCCTCGAGATCGTGCACGGTCTGGTACACGGTGCGCAGCGAGATCGTGGGCATCTCGGCTCGGGCCCGCTCGTAGAGCGACTCCACCGTGGGGTGGGAATCGTCGCCGTGCAGGAGCCGGAAGATCGCCTGGCGCTGCGGGGTGACCCGCAACCCCTGGCGCCGGAACGCCTCGGTGAGCTCGTCAGCCGTCTTCATACGATGTCCACCTTATCAACAACTCTTGTCGAAAGCAAACGGCTGCTGATCCTCCCTCCGCCGGGGCCTCCGCCGTGGGGGCAACGGGCCGGGCGACAATGTGCGCCGTGTCGGGATGGCTCTGGGCTCTGGTGGCCGTGGCGGGATCCCTGGTGCTGGTGGCCGCCTACGACCTGACCCAGCGGCGCCACACGATCCTGCGGATCTTCCCGGTGGTGGGCCACCTGCGCTTCTGGCTGGAAGCGGTGGGCCCGGAGCTGCGCCAGTACATCGTCACCAGCAACGACGCCGAGAAGCCCTTCAGCCGCGACCAGCGCCGCTGGATCTACTCGTCGGCCTCGGGTAACGACACGCTGTTCGGGTTCGGCACCGACAACGACGTCGAGAACATGCCCGGCTACCTCATCGCCAAGCCGGTGGTGTTCCCGATCCCCCAGGCTCCCGCGGGTGCGCCCGGCGGTGCTCCCGATTTCACCCTGCCCTGCGCCAAGGTGCTCGGCGCGTCACGAGGGCGCGCCCGGGCGTTCCGCATGGCCTCGGCCGTCAACATCTCGAGCATGAGCTACGGGTCGCTCAGCGGTGTGGCCATCGAGGCGCTCAACAAGGGTGCGGGCCTCGCCGGCTGCCTCCAGGGCACCGGGGAGGGCGGACTCACGCTGCATCACCGCCACGGTGGTGACCTCATCTGGCAGATCGGCACCGGCTACTTCTGTTGCCGCGACGCGCGCGGCAACTTCGACCATCAGCGATTCCTCGACGTGGTCGGCGCCACACCATCGGTGCGAGCGATCGAGATCAAGCTCAGCCAGGGGGCGAAGCCGGGCGTGGGCGCGCTGCTCCCCGCGGCCAAGGTGACCGCCGATATCGCGGCGTTGCGGGGCGTGCCGGTGGGCGTGGACTGCGTGAGCCCGGCCCGGCACTCGGCGTTCTCCGACGTCGACAGCATGCTCGACTTCGTCGAGACCCTCGCGACGTCCACCGGACTCCCGGTGGGGATCAAGACCGCCGTCGGTGACGTCGACTTCTTCCGCGAGCTCGCCCGCGCCATGGCCACCGATGACCGCGGCGTCGACTTCATCACGATCGACGGCGGCGAGGGCGGCACCGGCGCGGCGTCGCTCGTGTTCGGCGACCATGTGGCGTTGCCCTTCAAGTGGGCGTTCAGCCGTGTGTACCGGGTGCTCGCCGAAGAGGGCGTCGCGTCACGCCTCGTGCTGCTGGGCGCGGGAAAGCTCGGCCTGCCCGAGAACGCACTCCTCGCGTTCGCGCTGGGCTGCGACGGTGTGAACGTGGGCCGGGAGGCAATGCTGTCCATCGGGTGCATCCAGTCCCAGCGCTGCCATACGGATCGGTGCCCCACGGGCATCACCACCCACTCCCGGTGGCGCACGCGTGGCCTCGATCCCACACTCAAGTCGGTGCGGGCGGCCCGGTTCGTGACCCAGCTCCGCAAGGAGCTGCTCGACCTCAGCCACGCCTGTGGGGAACCGCACCCCGCGCTCGTGACCACCGAGCAGCTCGAGCTGCTCGATGAGGGCTTCCAGAGTCGCTCCGCCCGTGACGTGTTCGCCTACGAGCCGGGGTGGGGTCGCCCGTCCCCCGCCGACCAGGCCGAGCTACGACGCCTGATGGCGGTGGCCTGACCCCGCGCTTCGTTCGGGCACTGCGCACCCGCACGCGACCACTCCGGGCCTCAGCGCTTGCGCAGCATCGTGAGGCCGTCACCGATGGGAAGCAGCACGGTGTCCACGCGGTCGTCGGCCGTCACGAGGTCGTTGAAGGCTCGGATGGCGACGAGGTCGGGCTCGGCGGACGTCTCGTCCAGCACCGTTCCGCCCCACAAGGTGTTGTCCACCAGGATGATGCCGTTCGGGCGGAGCCTCGTGAGGAGCTCCTCGAAGTACGCCGGGTAGCCCTCCTTGTCGGCGTCGATGAAGGCGAGGTCGATGGCGGGCTCCACGGGCAGTGACCGCAGCGTCTCGATGGCCGGTGCCAGGCGCAGCTCGATGCGGTCGGTGACGCCGGCGCGGGCCCACGCCTCGCGGGCGATCGCCGTCCACTCCTCGCTCACGTCGCAGGCGAGGAGGTAGCCGCCGGGCCCGAGGCCGTAGGCCAGGCACAGCGCGGAGTAGCCCGTGAACGTCCCCACCTCCACCGCTCGGCGCGCCCCGATGGCCCGGGTGAGCACGGTCATGAACGCGCCCTGCTCGGGGGAGATCTGCATCCCCGCGACGCCCCCCAGCCGACGGGTCTCGTCGATCAGCCCGCGCTGGACGTCGTCGCACGGCTCCGAGTGCTCGATGAGATAGTCGGCGAGTGGAGCCGACAGGAAGAAGGACTTCGGCTCGGCTGCCATCGTGCCGATGGTACGCCGTGGTGCTGACCGCCTCCCCGCCCCGGACCGCCCCCGGTGCCCCGGGTACCGTCGGTGGCTCCGGAGGAGACCACATGCCCACGCTCGTCGTCGTCCCGACCTACTGCGAGGTCGACAACGTCGAGGACCTGCTCCGGCGCCTGCGCACGGCCGCGCCGCACGCCGACGTGCTCGTGGTGGACGACTCCAGCCCTGACGGCACCGCGGCTCGCGTCGAGCAGCTCGCAGGCGATCTGGGCCGCGTGTTCCTGCTCACCCGTCCGGTCAAGGACGGGCTGGGCAACGCGTACCGCGCCGGGTTCGCGTGGGGCATCGAGCACGGCTACGACGTGCTCGTGGAGATGGACGCCGACCTCTCCCACGAGCCCGAGGCCGTCCCCCGCCTGCTCGCCGAGATCGAAGCCGGTGCCGACCTGGTCATCGGATCGCGCTACGTGGACGGCGGCACGCTGCCGCCGTGGTCGTGGTATCGACGGGCGCTGTCGTCGTTCGGCAACCGGTACGCCGCGTTCATCATGCGCCTCCCCGTGCGCGACTCGACCTCGGGCTTCCGCGCCTACCGGCGAAGCGCGCTCGAGGCCTGCGACTACCGCTCGACGCGGTCCTGTCATTACACCTTCCAGCTGGAGCTCGTGTACCGGGTGGTGCGCGCTGGATGCAATGTGGTGGAGGTACCGATCAACTTCCGTGATCGCACGCGCGGTACCTCGAAGATGCCGCTCGCCACGGTGTTCGAGTCACTGGCCTTCGTGACGCTCTGGGGTGTGCGTGACCGTCTGGTCCCGAGCCGCCGCCGCACTCGCAAGGGCGCGCCCGTACACTGAACCGGGTGAGTACCCGGGGGCTCTCGACGATCCTGCTCACGCTCCTCGCCATGAGCGCCGCCGCGCTGTCGTGGCCGATCGTGTCCTCGGACAGCGCCGAGGACCGCTTCCGTATCTACGTTGCGAACCATGCACCGGCGTTCTTCGTGGCGAAGTTCGGTGACCGTTCCCTCGATGATGCACGGCGGTGGTGCGAGGACGTCCATTCGAATGTTGACGTCCGTTTCCTCCGGGATTACGTCGAATGGCTCCGGCCGGCCGTGGAGAACCCGGGGGGCCACGCTCGTCTGGATTACGTCGCTGCCATGATCGAGGGCGCGGTACGAGAGCTGTGCCCTCCGAGGGTGCACGTTCCGATCCGACCGAAGGCCGACGTCATCGCCAGCTTGCCCTTGCCCCGCGGTGCGGTCACCGACAGCTTTCATACAGGGTCGGCGACCTACCGGTTCCCCGCCAGCATCACCCTCACCGAGGTCGCTCGCTTCTTCGAGCTGCGCTTATCCGTCGGCGGCGATTGGCGCGGTTGGGCTTGGTGTGGATCCTCGCTTGACCGCCCGACGGCTGACAACAGTCCCTATACCTGGCGCCGAGGAGATCGAGTGCTCGATCTGGGCTGGCGCGCGGAGGACGGCGAGCTGTTCACGCTGCTGCCCGTGGGAACGGCCCAAGTGAGCATCACGAACAGTTCCTTGTCGAGCTACGAGTCCTACGGTCCCACACCGTGCTCGCACGTCGAAGACGCTGACGGGTAGGCCCCCGCTCAGCGGTCGGGGGTGTGGATGGCGACGTACTTCGTCTCGAGATACTCGTGGATGCCCTCGCGCCCGCCTTCGCGTCCGAAGCCCGAGTGCTTGACCCCGCCGAAGGGCGCGGCGGGGTTGGAGACGATGCCCTGGTTGAGCCCCACCATGCCGGACTCGAGGCCCTCGCACACTCGTAAGGCGCGGTCGACGTCGCGGGTGAAGACGTAGGACACGAGGCCGAACTCGGTGGCGTTGGCCGCGGCCAGCGCCTCGTCGTCGTCGGTGAACGTGGTGATCGGTGCGACCGGCCCGAAGATCTCCTCGGTGAGCACCCGCGCGTTCGCGGGCACGTCGGCCAGCACCGTGGGGGCGTAGAAGTAGCCGGGGCCGTCGAGGGACGTGCCGCCGGTGAGCGCCTTCGCCCCCCGCGCCTGCGCATCGACGACGAGCTCTTCCACCTTGGCCCGAGCGCGCGCCTCGATGAGCGGACCGACCTCCACCCCCGGCTCGGTCCCCCGCCCCACCCGCATCTGTCCGAGCCGGGCCGCGAGCCCCGCCCCGAACTCCTCGGCCACCGCGCGGTGCACCAGGAAGCGATTGGCAGCGGTGCACGCCTCCCCGATGTTGCGCATCTTGGCCACCACTGCGTTATCGATGGCGGCGCCGAGGTCGGCGTCCTCGAACACCAAAAACGGCGCGTTCCCGCCGAGCTCCATCGACACCCGCAACAGCTGTGAGGCCGCGCCGGCGACGAGCCTCTGCCCCACCTCGGTCGAGCCGGTGAACGAGAGCTTGCGCAGGCGTGGGTCGTCGAGGAGAGGCTCGACGGTGGGCCCGGCGCGGCTGGTGGTGATCACATTGAGGACACCCGCGGGGAGACCGGCCTCGGTGAGGATCGCGGCCAGCGCCAACATCGACAGGGGCGTGAGCGTGGCCGGCTTCACCACCATCGTGCAGCCGGCGGCGATCGCGGGCGCGATCTTGCGCGCACCCATGGCCATCGGGAAGTTCCACGGGGTAATGAGCAGGCACGGACCCACGGCCTGGTGGAGCACGAGCAAGCGCCCCGCACCGTTCGGAGCCACGGCATAGCGACCGTCGATACGCACGGCCTCTTCGGAGAACCACCGGAAGAACTCCGCGGAGTACGCCACCTCCGACCGTGAATCCGCGAGCGGCTTTCCCATCTCCAGCGTCATGAGCAGCGCCAGGTCATCAGCCCGGCTCATGAGCAGCTCGTAGGTTCGACGCAGGATCTCTCCGCGCTCACGGGGCGGACAGCCCGCCCACTGCACTTGCGTCGCCGCGGCCGCGTCGAGGGCGGCAACGGCATCGGTCGTATCGCCGTCAGCCACCTCGGCCAGGGCCACGCCGGTGGCCGGATCCTCCACCACCAACGTCGCCCCCGACGCCGCCGCGCGCCACTCACCGCCGATGAACAGGGCCTTGGGCACCCCGTCCACGACCTGGCGCTCACGGGCGTCACCGATCACAGCATCGGTCACCTTGTCGGTCATGTGGGCGTCGTCTCCTCTCCGAACTCGTCGGCGATGGCGACGTCGAGGGAGTAGTCGACGGGCACCACGATCAGCGACGGCACGTCCAGGGTGAGCGCATGGGCGAGCAGGGAGGCGAACTCGTCGGCGGTCGTCACCCGCCATGACGGCAAGCCGAACGACTCGCCGAGCTTCACGAAGTCGGGATTGGCGAAGTCGGTGCCGAAGTGCTTCCCGAAGCGGCGCTCCTGCTTCCATGCGATCGAGCCGAACTGACCGTTCTCCCACACCACGTTCACGAATGCCGTGCCACAGCGAGTCGCGGTCTCGAGCTCCTGGCAGTTCATCATGAAGCCGCCGTCGCCGCTCACCGCCACCACGCGGCGCTCCGGGTCCACGATCTTCGCCGCGATCGCGGCCGGGACCGCGAAGCCCATACCGGCCAACCCATTGGCGATCATCACCGTGCTGGGTTCATGCGCGGGGTACATGCGGCCGATCCACAGCTTGTGCAGCCCGACATCGGAGATGAGCAGGTCATTCCGACCCAGCGCTCGCCGCAGCTCGAACAGGATGCGGGGCGGGCGCATCGGGAACCGCTCGTCGTGCTGGGCGCCGGCGAGCCAACCGCTCACCACCGTGCGCAGCTGCGCCGAACCGCCGACGTGCTCCATCCGACCGCATTGCTTAGCGAGCCGATCGAGGGTCGAGGTCATGTCGCCGACGAGCTCCACCTCGGGGAGGTAGTGCTCGTCGATCTCGGCCGGGAGCGAGTCGATGCCCACGATCCGGATCGCACCGCGGGGGTTCCAGTACCGCGGGGCGTGCTCCACGAGGTCGTAGCCGATCGCGACCACCACGTCGGCGGTGTCGAAGCCCGCCATCGCGTAGTCGGCGGCCTGGAGCCCGACCGCGCCGAGCGCATGGGGGTCGTCGGCGTCGAGAAGTCCCTTGCCCATGAAGGTCTCGGCGACGCGGAGCCCGGTGCCATCCACGAAGGCCCGCAGCGCGTCGGCGGCGCCCTGGCGCACCACCCCGTTGCCGGCGAGCACGATCGGGCTCGACGCGTTGCAGATCACTCGTGCCGCCCGGGCGATGTCGTCGTCACCGGCCTCAGCCACCCAGGGATGACCGGGGGGCAGCGGCCGCGCAGCACACTCGGCGCGCATCACGTCCTCGGGCAGCTCGAGATGGGTCGGCCCCGGTCGCTCGGCCTGGGCGACCTTGAACGCCTTGCGCACGACCTCGGCGACGATCGCCGGGTCGGACACGCGGGCGTTCCACTTCGTGATCGGCCGCATGATCCCCATGACGTCGAGGTACTGATGCGATTCCTTGTGCATCCGCTCGAGGTCGACCTGTCCGGTGAGCACCACCAGGGGCGCACGGTCGAGGAAGGCGTCGGCGACACCGGTGACCAGGTTGGTGGCACCAGGGCCGAGGGTCCCGAGGCACACACCCGCCCGCCCGGTGAGCCGGCCGTACACATCGGCGATGAAGGCTCCGCCCTGCTCGTGGCGCACCGGCACGAACTCGATCGTGGATCGGTGCAGCGACTCGTTCAGCTCGAGCGTCTCCTCGCCCGGGATCCCGAAGACGTATTGGACCCCTTCGGCTTCGAGACACTGGACCAACAC
>CAZCYE010000020.1:0-16724 GCA_964502775.1 uncultured Bifidobacteriaceae bacterium
CGCCAGCCGCCCGAGCCGCCCGGCGACGCGCCCACCGCCCCGCCCGCGCCCGACGTCCCGCCCGCGGGCGCATCCACGGATCCATCTACTGGCCCATCTGGGGGAGTCGGCTCGGAAGGGTATGAGGACGACCCGTCGATCTTCGACGAGGCGTCCGACGCGTCGGTCGATCCACTACACCGGCTCCAGGAGCAACTCGGCGCTACCGTCGTGGAGGAATTGCCCCGGCAGTGACTCCAGGTGGTGCGTCAGTGGCCAACGAGCAGCAGCTGAGCCAGATGATGCGCCCGAGCCCGCGGCGTGGGCTCGTCGGCTCGTAGATCACCGACCCATGGCCGCCTACGAGGGACCCGTCCAGACGCTCATCGACGAGTTGGGACGGCTGCCCGGGATCGGCCCGAAGTCGGCGCAGCGCATCGCGTACTACCTGCTCAAGGCGGCGCGTGAGGATGCCAGTCGCCTCGCGGCCGCGATCAACGACGCCAAGCTCAAGATCAGCTGGTGCAAGCGCTGCTTCAACTTCGCCGAGGGCGAGCTGTGTCGCTTCTGCCGCGACGAGCGACGCGACTCGCGCCTGCTGTGCGTGGTGGAGGAGCCCCGCGACATCGTTGCCGTCGAGCGGACGCACGAGTTCGGCGGGCGCTACCACGTGCTCCAGGGCGCGATCTCTCCGATCGACGGACTCGGGCCCGATCAGCTGCGAATCCGTGAGCTCGGCGCGCGAGTGCGTGACGAGGGTGTCGAGGAAGTGATCCTCGCCACCAATCCGAACATCGAGGGGGAAGCCACGGCCATGTACGTGGCGAGGTTCCTCCAGCCCTTTGGTGTGCGCGTGACCCGCATCGCCAGTGGGCTCCCGGTGGGTGGCGACCTCGAGTACGCGGACGAGGTGACGCTCGGACGCGCGCTCGAAGGCCGGCGGATCGTCGAAAGCGCGTGAGCGCGCCGCGCGGGCGCCGGCGTGGGCTGCCGTCGGCCTTCAGGGCGGCGTGACGGGCTGGCCCGCCAGGATTCGATAGACGTAGGCAACGCTGATGGCGGTGATGCCGTAGGTGAACACCACGCCCACGAAGCACAGCATCAGGCCCACGAGGTTCACGGCCAGGAGCGTGAGGCCGAGCAGCAGCAGCTGCCAGCGGGATCCGCGGGTGATCTCGGCCGAGCGGCGTAGCGCCTGGGTGGCGGAGAGGCCGGGCTCGTCCACCAGCACGTAGCCGTAGAGGTGGAATGCCAGCGCGAAGGCGATTCCCGGCACCACTAGCGCCACGGTCCCGAGGTACACGCCCCCCACGAACATGATCGTCGCGGTGGCATAGGCGGCGAAGCCCTCGGTCCGCAACACGTTGGCGACACTCGGGGCCGCGCCGCGGGTCACGTCGAGCGCGGCCCGGATGAGACCCAGCGACAGCAGCAGCGCAACGGCCAGGCCGAGGACGTTGAAGATCACCTGGGCGGCGAGGCTGTCGATGGCGGTGACGAGGAGCCCCAGCACGGCGTTGCCCAGGATCACCACGAGCGTCACCGTGAGGAACGAAGGGAGCTGCTGCCAGTAGGCCGACCAGGCGTAGTTGAGCGCATCGCCGACCGAGAACCGGGGCCCGGGATAGGTCTCCTCCACGTCAGAGCTCCCGCCCGGTCGCGTACTTGAACAGCTGCCATCCCCACATCGCGGCGAGGAGCGCGGCGGTCAGGCCGACCACCCACTTGGGGACACGCACCCGTTGTCGACGCCATCGCACGAGCAGGTACACGGCGGCGGCGGTCACCACGAGGCTGCCAGGGTTGAGAGTGACGGCCGCGGCCAAGTCGCCGTGCACGACCGCCCGGATGCCTCGTGCCATCCCGCACAGGGGGCAGGGGACACCGCTGACGGCGCGCAATGGGCACCCCGGAACGAGATGCACGCCGATCTCGGGTGCCGCGGCGCCGACGACGAGCGCTCCCACGCCCAGCGCACGAACCGCGCGGAGGTCGATGACGGTCGCGCGGTCGACCACGACGGGCGCAGACACGTAAAGCTTCGCAGTAATCAGGCCGCGCGCACGATCGCGGCCTCGCCCTGACCGCCGCCCCCGCACAGCGCGGCGGCGCCGAGGCCACCACCCCGTCGGCGCAGCTCGTCGATGAGCGTGACCACGATCCTCGTGCCCGACATGCCGATCGGGTGACCCAACGCGATCGCACCACCGTTCACGTTCACCACGCTGTTGTCGATTCCGAGGTCGCGCATCGACGCCAGGACGACGGCCGCGAAGGCCTCGTTGATCTCGTACAGGTCGATGTCGTGCACGGTCTTGTCGATGGGCTCGAATGCACGCTTGATGGCGCGTGACGGCTGGGTGAGCAACGACGTGTCGGGGCCGGCCACCATCCCGAAGCTCACGAGCTCGGCCTGGGGCGTGAGGCCGAGCTCTTCGGCCTTGGCCACGCTGGTCACCACGACGGCCGCCCCGCCGTCGGAGATCTGGGAGGCGTTGCCGGCGGTGATCGTGCCCCCCGCCTCGAACGCCGGCTCGAGGCGAGCGAGGGTCTCGGTTCGGGTCTCAGGGCGCACACCCTCGTCGGCCTCGACCAGGATCGGGTCGCCGGCCCGCGGGGCCACCTCCACCGCCACGATCTCGTCGGCCAGGCGCCCCTCCTTCTGCGCCGCGGCCGCCCGCTCGTGGCTCATGGCGGCGAAGTCGTCCTGCATCGCGCGGGTCACCCGGCCGAAGCTTCTCGCGTACTGCTCGGTGCCGGCGCCCATGTGCACGGCGTCGAACGCGCACCACAGCCCATCGCGGATCAGTGAGTCCACCACCTCGCGACTGCCCATGCCGTACCCCGCACGCGCGCCCGGGAGGAGGTACGGCGCGTTCGTCATCGACTCCATACCGCCCGCTACCACGACCTCCGCGTCACCGGCCTGGATCATCTGGTCGGCGAGGTAGATCGCGTCGATACCCGACAGGCACATCTTGTTGATCGTGCTCGCCGGCACGGTCATCGGCACACCCGCCGCGGTCGCGGCCTGGCGAGCAGTGACCTGGCCCTGACCGGCTTGGAGCACGTGCCCCATGACGACATAGTCGACCTGCTCTGGACCGACCCCACCGCGCTCGAGCGCGGCCCTGATCGCGTACGCGCCGAGGTCCATTGCGGTCAACGACGCGAGCGCGCCCGAGAGCTTGCCGATGGGTGTGCGAGCCGACGAGACGACGACCGATCCGGGCACAGTTCCCCCCTCGCTCCGAGCCGGGTGGCGCAAGTAGGTACCGCGGCGGATCGTAGCGCCGCGTCCCACGGTCGTGTCCACCGGGTTCGCGTGCGCGCTCGCTCGAGCAGCGGTGTTCGACGCGGTGATGGGAACCGAAGCGTGATCGCGTGTTCCTGCTCACCGCGATCGATCATGTGCAATCGATCATGGCGATCACCGTGCCCGACCGCGAGGTCGTGATCACGCACGCACGCGAGCGTTCGATGCGTCGCACTCGTCCGTTTTGGCGCATCTCCACTACCCTCCCCGGCATGGCCGCCGAGGAAGAGATCCTGGGAGGCGAGGGAGCGCCGGTCCCCGCTACCCGAGTCGCCCACCCGATCGAGGAGAGCCTGGAGCGACTCAACACGCTCCGTGACGAGGCGCTGCACGCCGGGAGTCCTGCCGCGGTGCGGCGCCAGCACGAGCGGGGCAAGCTCACCGCCCGGGAGCGGATCGACCTCTTGTGCGACGACGACTCCTTCGTGGAGCTCGACATGCTCGCTCGCCACCGTGCCCACGGGTTCGGGGTGGAGGCCAACCGCCCTCTCACCGACGGCGTGATCACGGGCTGGGGAACCATCGAAGGCCGCAAGGTGTTCATCTACGCCCAGGACTTCACGGTGAGCGGCGGCTCCCTGGGCGAGGTGCACGGCGAGAAGATCCACAAGCTCATGGACCTGGCCGAGTCGGTGGGCGCTCCACTGGTGGGGCTCAACGACAGCGGGGGGGCACGCATCCAGGAGGGGATCGTCGCGCTCGACGCCTACGGCGGGATCTTCTTCCGCAACGTGCGGTCCTCGGGAGTGATCCCCCAGATCAGTGTGATCCTCGGTCCGTGTGCCGGCGGGGCGGTCTACTCGCCCGCGATCACCGACTTCGTCTTCATGGTGAAGGGCATCTCCCACATGTTCATCACCGGCCCCGACGTGGTGAAGACGGTGAGCGGTGAGGACGTGAGCCAGGAGGAGCTCGGCGGCGCGATGACGCACGCCACCAAGTCAGGCGTGGCCTCGTTCGTGGCCGAGGACGAGCAGTCCTGCCTCGAGCAGGTGCGCTACCTGCTGTCGTTCCTCCCCCAGAACAACCTCGAGAGCCCTCCCTTCGTGGAGCCCACCGACGACGCCGACCGCCGCTGCGAGAAGATCATCGAGCTCATCCCCGACGCGCCGAACAAGCCGTACGACATCAAGGCCGTCATCGCCGAGGTGGTGGACGACGGCGAGTTCTACGAGGTGCACCAGTTCTGGGCCGCGAACATCGTGTGCGGCTTTGCCCGGCTCGCCGGCCACGTCGTCGGGTTCGTCGGCAACCAGCCCCAGGTGCTCGCCGGCACCCTCGACATCGAGGCCTCGGAGAAGGCGGCCCGCTTCGTGCGCACGTGTGACGCCTTCAACGTGCCGCTGGTCACCTTCGTCGACGTGCCCGGCTTCCTCCCCGGAACCGACCAGGAATACGGTGGCATCATTCGCCACGGTGCCAAGCTGCTCTACGCGTACTGCGAGGCCACGGTCCCCCGGATCCAGGTGATCACGCGGAAGGCCTACGGCGGCGCGTACATCGTCATGAACTCGAAGTCGATCGGGGCCGACCTGGCCTTCGCATGGCCGTCGGCCGAGATCGCGGTGATGGGCCCCCAGGGTGCGGTCAACGTCATCTTCCGCAAGGAGATCGAGTCGGCGGCCGACCCCGACACGCGCCGCATCGAGCTCATCGAGGAGTACACCCAGCGCTTTGCCAACCCGTACGTCGCCGCGGAGCGCGGCTGCGTGGACGACGTCATCGATCCCCGTGACACCCGCCGAATCCTGGCGCGCTCCCTCGACATGCTGCGCTCGAAGCGGGAGCAGCATCCGCAACGCAAGCACGGGAACGTCCCGTTGTGAGCGCTCCGTTCTCTCTGGTCGCGCTCGCTTGGCGGCGGGATACCCGCCGCCACCCTTCGGGGCGCTCGCCTGCTCCGCTCTCCCCGGCATGAAGCCGATCAGGGGGATGGCGCGGCCCATGCTGCGCGCGATCTCGCCCACGGCGACGCCCGAGGAGATCGCGGCCATCCTGGCCGCCATCGGCGCGGCCATCGGCTCGAGCCCGGACGAGGTGCGTGATTCGGAAACGCGGGACTGGGTCCGGGCTGCCCGTCTGCGCGCGCGGGGCGCCGCGTCCCGCCAGGGCCCGTGGTGGCTGTCCGGCCGCTTCCCGGGGCGCCCGCGGCCCTGAGTCGCACCGACGCCCCGAGGAGAGTTGGTGGAGAGAATGCCCGGATACCCCGGGCGCCCCAACGGTCTCCTCGGGACGTGGTGGCGACCGAGTATCCCCCATCGTCCATAGGTTTTCCACCCCTTCCCCACAACTTGTCCACCGTTGCCTGTGGAAAACCTCGGGGTGTGGGGGGCGACGCCTATGCGAGCGTTCGCCGGCCCGGCCGGCCCTGCCCGCCCCGGAATCGCCGGAGTCGGTGCAGGCCGAGCCCGGCCAGGATCGGCCCGCACACGAGGAACTTGGCGTCCGCGATCCACAGGGTGACGGTCTTGCCCGTGTCGCCGGTGCGGAGCATCCCGAGCGCGACCGCGCCCGCGATCCCGAGGACGGCCAACCCCGCCCCCGCCCAGATCGCGAGCCGAGCCCGCCGCTCGGTCGCGAACAGCGGCGGAGACGACGTGGGGCGGGCCCGGGGACCGGGACGCGGCGCGGCGCCCGACGATTGCCGGGCGAGCTCGGCCCGGGTGCCGGGGCTGCGGAGCGTCCGATAGGCCATGGTCAGGCGCTTGAAGCGCTCCAGCGCGAGCGCGTCCCCGGGACGACGATCGGGATGCAGCTCCTTGGCCCGAGCGCGGAACGCGGCCGCGATCTCGTCGGTGGAGGCGGTGCGCGCGACGCCCAGCACGCGATAGGGATCGCGCTCGTGCACCTCGACGGCCGCCATCCCGCCAGTATGCGGCGCCACCACCACTCCGTCGAGATCAGCGCGTCCCGATGGGGTCGCCCGGACGCACCAGGCCTGCACTCCGCTCGGCCGACCGCCACCTAGGCTCCAGCGCCATGGTGTTGCGCACGCTCGCGCTCGCGGCGAAGCGCTCGGGATCGAGCCGGGCCTCACCGATCGGAACTCTCGCGCTCCTGGGCGGCGGCGAGTGGCGGGACGGCTGCCGGGAGTTCGACACCGAGCTGCTCGCGGCCGCGGGCACCGACACGGTCGTCGTGCTGCCCTCGGCCGCCGCCTTCGAGCGGCCCGAGCGGGTCGCCGCGCGCGCCACCGAGTACTTCGCGTCGCTCGGCGCGCGGGCGGAGTGCCCGATGGTCCTCCATCGCTCCGAGGCCGAGGATCCCGCGCTCGCCGAGGCGGTGCGCGCGTCGCGATTCGTGTATCTGTCCGACGGGTCGCCGCTGCACCTGAGGTCGGTGCTCAAGGGCTCGGCGCTCTTCGAGGCGATCCTCGCCTCGTACCACGGCGGGGGTGTGCTCGCCTGTTCGGGCGCGGGCGCGACGCTGGCGTGCGATCCGATGGTGGACCCGCGTGGCGGTGCCTACACGGTGGGTCTGGGGGTGGTGACCGGCCTCGCGGTGTTCCCGTACCACGGCACCGCGGCCGACCACCTCCGCGAGCGCTCGATCGACCTGCTCCCGGCGGGCGCCCGCCTCGTGGGGATCGACGAGGAGACGGCACTGGTGCGCGAGCCGTCGGGCACCTGGCGCGTGCGCGGTGCCGGAGCGGTCACCGTCTACGGCGAGGGAGAGCCGTCGGAGCACCGCGCCGGGGGGGAGATCGCCGGGCTGCCCTGAGGGGCTAGGGCGCGACGGTCGTGGTAGTGGCTACGTCCTCAGGCTCGGTGATCGTGATCCGCTTGATCACGATCACCCTTCGTGGCGGCTGAAGGGACGGATCCGGATTTGTCGAACCAAGACGGTCCATGTGCTCGATCGTCTCGAACCCCTCGGTGACCTGCCCGAGGATGGAGTAGCTGTACCGACCCTCCGGTGTGCGCTGCAGATTGAGTGCCTGCGCTGCTTGCTCGCTCACTACCACGAAGAATTGCGATCCGGTCGTGCCCGGCCCCGTGTTGGCCATCGCCACGGAGCCCTTCTGGTACCCGTCTCCGGGTGGCTCGTCGGGAAGGACATAGCCCGGCCCTCCGCTCCCGCCACCCTTCGGGTCCCCGCCTTGGACCACGAAGTCGCGAGCAGCGCGGTGGAAGACGAGGCCGTCGTAGAAGCCCTCGCGAGCGAGGAACACGAAGCTGTTGACCGTCTCGGGCGCAGCGGCCGCGTCGAGACGGATCACGAACGAGCCGCAGCTGGTTTCGACCCGCGCGTCATAGGTGCGGGTGGGGTCGATCGCCAGCGTCGGCGCGGCGGGGAACGAGACATCCTTGGGTGCCGGCGCGTCGACGTGCGCACAGGCCGGCCGTGCCGAGCTCTCCTCGTCGCCGCCGGAGGTGGCCGCGACCACACCGCCGGCGATGACCAGCGGCACGGCGATGATCGCCACCACTCGCAGCCCGCGAGCCATGCGCCGGCGGCGAAACACGCGCTGCTCGATCTCGCGCCGAGCGACGCGGTTCTGGCGCTGGCGCTCTCGTCGGGATGCTTTCGACACGGCCGCCGAGTCTAGGAGCGGCGCCCGTCAAGGGCGGATCGCGGCGACGGATCGCGGAAGTTCACGCGGGCTCCGCCACCTCCACCGGTACGATCGGCCCCGTGAGCCTCGTGGTCCAGAAGTTCGGCGGCACTTCGGTGGCCGATCCTGATCGGATCAAGTCGGTCGCCGACCACATCGTTCGTACCCGCCGAGAGGGCCGGGACGTGGTGGTGGTGGTGTCGGCGATGGGCAGGACGACCGACGAGCTCGAAGCCCTCGCCCACGAGGTGTCGGAAGCCCCCGCGGCCCGCGAGCTCGACATGCTGCTCACCTCGGGTGAGCGCATCTCGATCGCGCTGCTCTGCATGGCGATCATCGACCGAGGGGAGCACGCGGTGAGCTTCACCGGATCCCAGGCCGGGATCCTCACCGACGACGCGCACCAACGGGCGAAGATCCTCGACGTGCGGGCCGATCGGCTGCGCGAGGCGCTGGCGTCAGGGTCGATCGCCGTCGTGGCGGGATTCCAGGGCGTCTCCGCAAGCGCCGACGTCACGACGTTGGGCCGGGGCGGCTCCGACACCACTGCCGTCGCGCTGGCCGCGGCGCTGGACGCCGACGTGTGCGAGATCTACACCGATGTCGCGGGTGTGTTCACCGCGGATCCTAGGGTCGTGCCCAAGGCCCGCAAGATCGATCGGGTCTCGTACGAGGAGATGTTGGACATGGCCGCGACCGGCGGCCGGGTCCTGGCGCTGCGTTCGGTCGAGTTCGCGCGCAACTACAACGTCCCGATCCACGTACGTTCGAGCTTCTCGTGGGAGCCCGGGACGTGGGTGGCGAGCGAGGAGCAGACGATGGAGCAGTCGGTCATCTCCGGTGTCACGCACGACATCTCGGAGGCCAAGATCACGCTGACCGGCGTCCCCGATCGTCCGGGGATCGCGGGGCGGCTGTTCCGCGCGCTTGCCGACGAGGCGGTCAACGTGGACATGATCGTGCAGAACGTGTCGACGGCTGATCGCACTGACATCTCGTTCACCGTTCCGCGAGAGGACCTCGCGCGTGCGCTCAAGGTGGTCGAGACCGTGTCCGAGGAGCTCGAAGCGAGTGGGTTCACCCACGACGCGGACATCGGCCGGGTGTCGCTCGTGGGCGCAGGGATGAAGACGAACCCGGGCGTCGCCGCCACCATGTTCGAGACGCTGGCACGCGAGAAGATCAACATCGAGATGATCTCGACGTCGAGCATCCGGATCTCGTGCGTCGTCCAGGCCGGCGACGTGGAGCGCGCCGTCAGCGTGCTCCACGACGAGTTCCGGCTCGATGAGTCGTGAGGCCCTCCCGGTGAGCCGCTCCGTGAACGTGGGCGTCGTGGGCGCGACCGGCCTCGTGGGCACCGAGATGCTGCGCGTCCTCGATGAGCGTGAGTTCCCCGTCGGCGAGCTGCGCGTCTACGCCTCACCGCGCTCGGCGGGGCGGCACCTCGGCTTCGGCGATCGCGAAGTCGCGTGCGAGACGTTGGCGCCGGGCTGCTTCGACGGCCTCGACCTCGTGTTCGTGGACGTTGACGATCCCCTCTCGCTCGAGTGGGCCCCGGTTGCCGCGGCCGCGGGCGCGCGCGTGATCGACAAGTCGGCGGCGTTCCGCATGGAGCCCGACGTGCCGCTGGTGGTCGCCGAGGTGAACCCTGAGGACCTGGCCGCGATGCCGCGGGGGATCGTGGCGTGCCCGAACTGCACCACGATGGTGCTCCTCACGGCGCTCGCGCCCTTGCATCGAGCCGCCGGCATCGAGCGCATGGTCGTGTCGACGTACCAGTCGGTATCGGGCGCGGGGCAGGCGGGGATCCGCGAGCTGGCCGAGGAGTGGACCAAGGGTGCCGGGCAGACCGAGCGATTCGAGCGCGCCGCGGCCGCGGCGAACGCGCCGGGCGCGTTGGCCGGGGGTGAGCTCTGGCCGTCCCCCATCGCGGGCAACGTCATCCCACTGGCGGGCTCGGTCGACGAGTCGGGCTACACGTCCGAGGAGCGAAAGCTCGTGTACGAGAGTCGCAAGATCCTGCACGCCCCCGAGCTGGCGGTGGCCGCGACGTGTGTGCGCGTGCCCGTGTACGTGGGCCACGCAATGGCGGCCAACGTGGGCGTGCGTCGTGACACGACGCTCGCCGAGGTGATCGAGGTCCTGGCCGCCGCGCCCGGCGTGGTGCTCGTGGACGGCGGTGCCGGTGCTCCCACACCCATGGATGGCGCGGGCATCGACCCCGTGCTCGTGGGTCGGGTGCGCGAGGACCGCTCGCAGCCCAACACCTTCGACCTGTGGGTGACGGGGGACAACCTGCGCAAGGGAGCCGCGCTCAACGCGGTGCAGATCGCCGAGGTGTTGCTCGAGACCTGAGGCGAGTGTTCGCGAGCCGGGGCCCGAGCGGCCCGGTGCGAAGCACCGAGAGCGGGAAGACTGAGGCGAGTGTTCGCGAGCCGGGGCCCGAGCGGCCCGGTGCGAAGCACCGAGAGCGGGAAAGTTGAGAATGAGTCGGGCTGCCGGGACTTGAACCCGGGACCTCTTCGTCCCGAACGAAGCGCGCTACCAAACTGCGCCACAGCCCGTGGGCTTGCGATTGTAGCCGCCGCGCCTTCGAAGTCTCCGGGGCGGTCGTCGCGGGATCAGCGCGACATGGTCACGCGGGCGCGCGCGTCGCGAGCACCTGCTTCACGGTTCGTCGCAGCGTGCCCGGATCGACGGGCTTGACCAGCTCCGCGTCCGCGTCCGCGCGCTTGGCGAGGAAGCGGTCGTGCTCACGGTCCAACAGCAGCAGGATCGGGACGGCCGGGATCCGACCCGCCTCGGCTTCGAGGTGCAGATCGATCGCGACCGCGATTCCCCCCATGTTCGCGATCTGCATGTCGAGGATCACGAGGTCGGGAGCATGCTCGGCGACAGCCCCGCGCACGTCCTGGCCCCGGTGCACCGCCACCACACGTTGCGACGGCGCGGCGAGCGCGGAGCGAACCTGGTTCCGGAGCCAGGCACCATCGGCCGCGACGAGGATCGTTCCCATCCGTCGCCGACGCTACTCGGCTGCACCACTTGGGCTCGCGGGGAGGGGTAGAGAGACCGAGGCTCGCAGCCAGGCCCGATTTGCCTTCCCCTTCCCCGACCAGCACGCTCGCGCCGGCTCATCGACCGCATCGCACGAGAGGACACATGGGCTGCTCTCCCTGGTCTCGATCTCGGCGCGTGCGCGTTGCCGCCTGGGGCGCGCTGGTGCTCGTCGGCCTGTCGCTCGGCGCGGGCGCGGCCACCGCGGCCGTCGCCCCGACGCTCGGGGCCGGAGCCGGGGATCGCGCGCGCGTCATCCGTGTCGTCCAGGTGCGCGGGCTGCTCGATCCGCCCAACGCGTCGCTCGTCCGCAGCACCATCCGGGACGTCAACGTGAAGGGCGCGACGCTGCTCCTGATCCAGCTCGATGCTCCCGGCGCGCTCGACATCGATGTCGCCTCCCTGGTGCAGGCGATGGAGCGGTCGCGGGTTCCGATCGTCGTGTGGGTCGGGCCCCCGGGCGCCGAGGCCCGGGGCGCGGCCGCGCTGCTGCTCGAGGCCGCGCACTTCGCCTTCCTGTCCCCGGGGTCGAGCCTGGGACCGGCGGCCCCACTCCGACTCGACGCGCCCGGCCCGTCGCGCGGCCAGCTCGTTGCCGAGATCGCCCGGCTCGCGACGGCCGGTGATCGGAGCCCAACGGGAGCGAGACGCCTGGTCGAGCAGCGGCTCGCGGCCCACACCGCCGGCGTGTTCGGCTTGACCAACGGGACGCGCCCCACCATCGGCGAGGTGATCGTGACGCTCGACGGCGAGACCGTTCGCACGACGGCGGGGACTATCGAGCTCTCCACCGCCCGGGTGATCGGTGAGGGCCTCGACCGCCGCCGCCAGCCCAATCAGCCCGTGGTCTTCGAGAGCGCGGGCCTCGGCGCCCAGCTCCAGCACGCGCTCATCAGCCCTCGAGTCGCATACGTCCTGCTGGTCATCGGACTCGCGCTCATCGCCTTCGAGTTCTTCGCGGCGAGCGTCGGGATGGCGGCGGTGATCGGGGCGCTCGCGGTGGTGGGCGCGTGCTTCGGGTTCTCGCACCTCCCGGTGCACTGGTGGGCGGCGCTGCTGCTCGGCATCTCGATCGCCGGCCTCTCGGTCGATGTGCAGGCCGGCGGGCTGGGTTTTTGGAGCGCGGTCGGCGCGGTGACGCTGGTCGTGGGGTCGTTGACGCTGTTCGGGGGGGATTCTCGTCTCGACGTCCCGTGGTGGGAGGTGCTCCTGGTGGTCGTGACGCTGGGCCTGTTCTTCCTGGGGGCCATGCGGGCCTTCGTGCGCGGACGGTTCTCCACGCCGACCGTGGGGCGAGAAGGGATGGTCGGTGAGATGGGCACCGCGGAGGTTCCCGTCGATCCCGACGGCGTCGTGGTGATCCGGGGTGCGCGCTGGCGAGCGCACACGAACCGGGCGACGCCGATCGCGGGCGGTGACGCGGTTCGTGTGGTGGCCGTCGAGGGACTGGTGCTCGAGGTGGAGCCCGAGGCGGGGGGAGCCCGTGACTACCGGGATCGAGCCCGGCGCCGCCCCACCAGCCCGCCGGCGGATCGCGCCGAGGCGTCCACGCCGGAGCGTTGACATCTCTTTCCCGGCCTCACCACCAGGGGTATGGTCCCGCCGCGGCGGCGCAGCCGGGATGGCTGGCGGGGCGGCGCCCGGGGTGAGCTCGTCGGGAGGAGGGGGAGCGTGTCCGCACACCCGCTCGACGAGCGCTGGTCGCGCCGGGCCGCGTGCCGGGGACCGGAGTCGGCGCTCTTCTTCCCTCCGCTCGTCTCGGAAGGACGGCCCGAGCGGGATGCACGCGAGGTCATGGCCAAGGCGATCTGCATGAGCTGCGACGTGCGGCGGGAGTGCCTCGACCACGCGCTCCGCGTTCCCGAGGCACACGGAATCTGGGGTGGCCTCTCAGAGATCGAGCGAGCCCGCCTCCTCGAGGAGCGACAGGACCGCTGATACCTGGCCCCGGGCACGAGCGGTGGCGCCCGTACAATGGTGGGGGTGCCTGATCTCACGCCCGGTGTTCCGAGCGCACTTTCACCACTGGTACGCCGGATCGTCGCGCCGAATCCCGGGCCGTTCACGGGGCCGGGCACGAACACCTACCTCGTGGGTATCGACGAGGTCGCGGTGATCGACCCGGGTCCCGACGACAAGGCCCACGTGGCTGCGATCGTCGGGGCATCGATGCAGGAGCGGGTCCGGTGGGTGCTCCTCACCCACTCCCACGCCGACCACGCCCCGGCCACGGCCCGGCTCGCAAAGGCAACCGGCGCCGAGGTGCTCGCGTTCGCCAAGAAGGGCCGGGACAGCGACATCGTGCCCGACCGAGTCATCGGTGAGGGCTCGGTGATCGAGGGCACCGAGTTCGGGCTCGAAGCCATCCACACGCCGGGTCACGCGCCGGACCACCTCTGTTTCCTGCTCGAGGAGGAGCGGACCCTGTTCACCGGCGACACCGTGCTCGACGGCATGTACTCGGTCGTGAACCCCGGGCGCGGTGGCGACATGGCGGCGTACTTCGAGAGCCTCGAGCGTCTCGAGCGGCTACGGGTGCGCCGACTGGCCCCCGGGCACGGTGACGTGATCGAGGATGCCCGCCCCCGCCTTGCCGACTACCGAGCGCACCGTCGCCAGCGCGAGCAGCAAGTGCTGCGCGTGCTCCGCAAGCTCGGCCAAGCCCGCGTCGGCGACCTCGTGACCGAGGTCTATGGGCGCGACCCGCTCGCCCCCGAGCTGGTGGACGCCGCGGGGTGGCAGATCCACGCCCATCTGGTGAAGTTGAGGGCCGAGGGCAAGGTGATCGGCACCTCGGCCCGCTCCACCTGGAAGGCCGCCTGACCAGCCTGCAGCCGGGCGCCGTTCAGCTGGTCGCGTGGTGCGTGGGGTCGTTGGCCAGGTCGAGCATGCGGGCGGAGCAGCCGCTCATCTCGACCGGAGGCAGCAGCTCCTCCACCACTCGGGCGGCGAGCTCGTGGAAGGCTCGCCCCGCGGGGCTCGTCGGCTCCCCGAGCGCCACCGGTTCGCCGTTGTCACCACCGGCGGCCACCATCGGCTCGAGCGGGATCCGCGCCACGACCGGCGCCCCGATGTCGGAGGCCAGGGCGTCCCCGCCTCCGGTTCCGAACACGGCGTGGCGGGTTCCGTCCGGCGCGACGAAGGCGCTCATGTTCTCGACCACGCCGATCACCTTGAGGAACGAGCGTCGAGCCATGTCGGCGACCCGAGCGGCAACCTTCTGGGCGGTCCGAGCCGGTGTGGTGACCACGAGGAGCTCGGTCTGGGGGAGCAGGCGCGCCAGCCCCATCTGGATGTCGCCGGTACCCGGCGGCATGTCGATGAGCAGGTAGTCCATCTCACCCCAGCGCACGTCGGTGAGGAACTGCTCGAGTGCCCGGGTCAGGACGAGGCCGCGCCACATGAGCGCCGTCCCCTCGTCGTCGACGAGGAAGCCCATCGAGATGACCTTGAGACGACCTGGCGCGCCCGTGCCGTCGACGAGACTGGGTACCTCGCGCTCGTGGGGATGGATCTTGCCCTCTTCGCCCGACAGCCGTCCCTCCATGCCCAGCATCCGCGGGACGCTGAAGCCCCAGATGTCGGCATCCAGGACGCCGACCACGAGTCCGCGTGCGGCGAGGGCGGCGGCCAGGTTGACGGTGACCGATGACTTGCCGACCCCGCCCTTCCCGCTCGCGATCGCGAGCACCCGTGTGGAGCCGGGGACCTCCGTGGGCGCCGCGCGCTCACGCGCGTTCCAGCGTGCGCGCTGCATGGCCGCGGCCTTCTGCTCGCTCGTCATCTCGGCGTACTCCACGCGCACCGACGTGACTCCCCGGAAACCGTGGAGCTTCGACTCGACGTCACGCTTGAGCTGACCCCGGAGGGGGCAGCCCGCGGTCGTGAGCGCGAGCTTGATCGTGATGTCACCCGATTCGCCGATCCGGATGTCGTCGACCATGCCCAGCTCGACGATGTCGGTGTGCAGCTCTGGGTCGATCACCCCGGAGAGCATCCCCCGCACCTGCTCGACGGTCGGCGGGGGCCCGCTCGCGGCCTCGTGCACCGGCGCACCCGGGTCGTCGGGATCTGGGATGGGCAGCGTCATGGGACTCCACGAGCCCGCTCGGGCTCCTCGAATAAAACCAGCGTCGCCCTTGAAAATATGCCCCCTGGGGGCTAGCGTCAACCCGATGGAGCTGGCGGTGCTCAAGGCCCTGGCCGACGACACCCGTTACGCGGTGTATGCCGAGCTGGCGACGGCGACTGCCCCACTGTCGGCGTCGGAGCTCGCCGACCGGCTGGGCGTGCACGCCAACACGATCCGGCTCCACTTGGAGCGCCTGCGGGATGTGGGGCTCGTCGACCTGGAGGCGATGCACCGGGGCACGGTGGGCCGCCCTCGGCACCGCTACTTCCTCGCCGCCGACGCGCCCGGGCTGGGCTTCGACCCACCCGCGCACGCACTCCTCGCCGGGCTGCTCGCCACCCTCGCCGAGCGTGTGGGCGCGAGCATCGACGAGGCGATCGACACCGGCTACGACTGGGGTGCCGAGGCCGCACGCCGGGTGCGCGCTCGATCCTGCTTGAGCGCCCTGGAAGCCGAGCTCAAGCGCCTGGGCTTCGAGCCTGCGGTTGCGCCCGGCGACGGCACGTCCGAAGGCGCGGTGCGTGTCGACTTCCTCCACTGTCCCTTCCGGGAGCTGGCCGAGGCGTACCCCGAGCTGGTGTGCAACCTCCACCGGGGGCTGTGCGAGGGCGTGGTGGACCAGGTCGGTGGGGGAAGTGTTCGGGAGTTCGCGACGTTGTACGACCCGGAGCCGTGCCATGTCACGGTGACTACCGGGTATGCTCACGCCAAGTAGCCACGGAGGCTTCGAGCGATGTCACTGTTCACGGTCACCGACGCGAGCCGGGTGTTCAACGTCTCCGATGCGGCCGCGGCAAAGGTCGCGAGCCTGATCGAGGCCGAGGACGGCACCGACGACCTCGTGCTGCGAGTGGCGGTCCGGCCCGGCGGCTGCTCGGGGTACAGCTACGAGATGTTCTTCGACCCGGATGTCGCCGATGACGACCTGCGGTACGAGCACGGCGGAGTGTCGGTCGTGATCGACCCGGCGAGCCAGCAGCTCCTGAAGGGCGCAACCCTGGACTACAAGGACGGACTCCAGGGCGCCGGCTTCTCGATCAGCAACCCGAACGCCGAGCGGTCCTGCGGCTGCGGCCAGTCCTTCTCCTGAGCCCCGCCCTCCTGAGCCCCGCCCTCCTGAGCCCCCCGCTCACGCCGCTCCACCCCCGGTCCCGGCACGCTTGCTCGGCCGACGCCCTGATCCTTACGACGCGACGGAACCTGTTTCGCGGGCAATCGGCGAGTTACGCTATTCGTCAAGTTGTAACCCGACACGCCGTGCCGTTCTGAAGGGAGCGACGCTGATGTCATCAACGTGGCCACCGAATCCGCCCACCGGGGGGGGACCGTCGTTCCCGCCCAGCCCGCCACCCCCACCACGCCCCTGGGACCGGCCACCGGCACCACCGGCGCCGCCGCCTCCGGCGCCTCCCACAGCCCCTGCGCCTCCACCGCCGCCCGCACCCGCGCCGGCGTCGAGCACACCGGCGCGCCCGGCCAAGAAGCGCGCGGCCAAGAAGCGCGCGGCCAAGAAGACGGCCAAGCGCAAAGCCACGAAGCGCAAGGCGGCGACCAAGAAGCGGACCGCCAAGAAGGCCGTGCGGCGCCCGGCCAAGAAGCGCGCGGCCCGCAAGACGGCCAAGCGCAAGGCGGCGACCAAGAAGCGCCCGGCCCGAAAGACGGCCAAGCGCAAGGCGACGAAG
>CAZCYE010000020.1:16824-21165 GCA_964502775.1 uncultured Bifidobacteriaceae bacterium
CGAAAGACGGCCAAGCGCAAGGCGACGAAGCGCAAGGCAACCAAGAAGCGCCCGGCCCGAAAGACGGCCAAGCGCAAGGCGACGAAGCGCAAGGCGACCAAGCGTCGCTGACCGTCGAGTTCGTTCTCGACGGCTCCCCGCGCGTCGTCGAGGTCGCGCCCGACGAATCGTTGCTGTCGGTGTTGCGGGAGCACCTTGGTGTGCGCTCCGTCAAGGACGGCTGCGCGCCGCAGGGTCAGTGCGGGTGCTGCACGGTGCTCGTCGACGGCCGCTCCCGAATCGCGTGCGTGACCCCGGTGGCCCGCGTGGCGGGCCGTGTGGTCACGACGCTCGACGGGCTCGAACCTGGGACACGGGTCCGCCTCGCCGACGCGTTCACCGCCGCGGGGGGCTCCCAATGCGGGTTCTGCACGCCCGGGATCCTCGTGCGCGCCGCGGCCCTACTGGGCGCGGGCCGCACCGAGCAGCATGTTGTGCGGCGAGCGCTCGCCGCGCACCTGTGCCGCTGCACCGGCTGGCAGACGATCCTCGAGGCGATCGAGTCCGCCGCCGAACGCAGCCCTGCACCTCCCAGTACGCGATCCCGGGCCGCCGCGGGCCGGCGAGCCACGCTCGAGGGGGGTGGGGTCCAACGGGTCGACGAGGGCGTGCCGCTCGGCGCGGGCGGGTTTGCCGACGACACCGCGCCGCCGGGCTGCCTGGTCGCGATCCCGCTGCCCCCGGGGTCGTCGGCCGAGTCGGTCCCGGCGGCAGGGCTGCAGTGGGTGGTGGACGTATCGCTGCCCCGGGCTCGGGCCCGGGCGGCCAAGGTGCAGGGACGTCGCCACAGCGCGCGGGGTCGACCCCCGCTGCCGCTCCCGGACGCGGTCGCGGGGGGCGTGCGCCTCGCCACCACCTGGGTGGAGCCGGCATATCTCGAGCCCGACGCCTCCTGGTGCCTACCCGGCGGTGACCCGGCCACGCCCTTGGCCAATGGCGGTGCGTTCGGCGCCAAGCGCGCGTCGGTGGCCCCGATGGCGGCGCGCCATCTCGCCGACGAGCTCGGTTCCGGCGTGCGCGTCGTGTGGTCACGCGAAGACTGCGTGCGACTCGGGCCCAAGCGACCACCGGTGGCCGCGCGCGCCGCCCTGCGCGGCCGAACCCTCGAGATCGACGGCACCGTCGTCGCCCGCGTCGGGGCCCTCGACCGGGAGGCGTTCTCGAGTCCCTACGCATTCGACGCCGTGCACGAGCATTGGCGCTACGTGACCGCGCCCGGACCCCCCACCGCGCCCATGCGCGCGTTCCCGCTCGCCGAGCGGACCGTGCTGGTGGAGGGGGCGGTGAGCGAGGCGGGCACCGATCGGACCACGATCCTGCGCGATGACCGCGCCGCCGGAGTCCTGCTCGATTCGTGCGCGCTCGATCCGGAAGGGGCGATGGCCGGCGCCCGGGTGGTGCTCCACCCGGCGACCGGCGCGCTCGAGCGCGTCGAGGTGCGGGTGGCGGGCGGCGACCCGCTGGACGAGACGGTGATGCGGTCGTACTGCATCGGTGCTGCTCACATGGCCCTCGGGTGGGTGCTCAGCGAGGGTGTCACCGTCGACCCGGCGTCCGGCGAGGTGCTCGACCTCACGATTCGCTCGTTCGGCGTGCTCCGGGCCGTCGACACCCCTCCGATCCACGTCGAGATCGTCGACGACCCCGGTGAGCCGCTCCCGCGCGCGTCGGATGCCGCATTCGCGGCGGTCGCCGCTGCGATGTGGAACGCGGTGAGCATCGCGGACGGTGAACGGCCGGAGATCTTTCCCGCCCGGGACTGCCGGGCCGCGGCCACGCTTCGCCGCTGAGGTTGCCGATCAGCGGAGCCCAAGACCTCCGCCGCGGGTTCCCGCCCTGAGCCCGTGCGTCACACGGTCATGGGGGGCCGTCGACTCACAAGCCGGTGGGCATCCGGGTCTGGCCGAACCGGTAGCCCACCGAGCGCACGGTCTGGATGAGGTTCGCGTGCTCCTCGCCGAGCTTCGCTCGGAGCCTACGCACGTGCACGTCGACGGTGCGCGCGCCGCCGTAGTACTCGTAGCCCCACACCCGGCTCAGGAGCTGCTCGCGGGTGAACACCTTGCCCGGGTGCGTGGAGAAGAACTTGAGCAGCTCGTACTCCATGTAGGTGAGGTCGAGCGGCCGGTCCCCGAGCGCGGCTTGGTAGGTCTCGAGGTTCAGTACCAGCGCGCTGTAGGTGACGATCTCGGGCCTGGTGCCCCGACCGGTGCGCCAGAACAGGTGTCGCAGCCGGGCCTCGAGCTCTCGGGGGTGGAACGGCGAGAGGCAGAAGTCGTCGAAGAGGTCCTCGCGCAGCTCGAGCTCGGCGAGCTGCGCGCCCGTGATGAGCAGCAGGACGGGATCGAGCGATGCGTCGCGCTTGCGAAGGGCTCGGCAGATGCCCAGCGCACCTTCGGGATCGTCGTCGGCGACCACCACCGCGCCGGCCCATCCCGCGGCCGGCTCGTGCTGCGTGGCGATCGAGGCGTTGGCCACCGCCTTCCACGCGTACCCCGACAGGTCCAGCGTCTGGGCCAGCAGGGGCGGCGGCGGGTCCGGGAAGACCAGGAGCGGCTCCATCACCATCCCTGGTCGCGCTTCGCTGCTCGCCGGGATACCCGGCTCGCGGGCGCTCATCGCTCCACCACCTCCGCCCCCATCACAGGGTTCCGAGGTAGCGCGTCACCTCGAAGGGAGTCACCTGGGCCCGGTAGTCGTCCCACTCGGCGCGCTTGTTGCGGATGAAGTAGTCGAAGACGTGCTCGCCGAGGGTCTCGGCCACGAGCTCGGAGCTCTCCATCACGTCGATGGCTTCGTCGAGCGAGCGGGGCAGGGCGTCGATCCCCTCCGCCGCGCGCTCCTCGGCTGTCAGCTCGAAGATGTTGTTCGTCGCCTCGGGCGGAAGCTCATAGCCCTCGTCGATGCCTCGCAGCCCGGCCGCGAGCATCACCGAGAACGCAAGGTACGGGTTGCACGCGGGATCGGGCGAGCGGAACTCGATTCGGGTCGAGGACTCCTTGCCCTTCTTCGGTACCGGGACGCGCACGAGGGCCGAGCGGTTGTTGCGGGCCCAACACACGTAGACCGGAGCCTCGTAGCGCACGTTGAGGCGCTTGTAGCTGTTCACCCACTGGTTCGTGACCGCGGTGATCTCACGGGCGTGGTGCAGCAGCCCCGCGATGAAGCACTGGCCCACCTTCGAGAGCCCGTGCTCATGGCTGGGGTCGTGGAACGCGTTGACGTCTCCCTCGAAGAGCGAGAGATGCGTGTGCATGCCGGAGCCGAAGTCACCGGCGATCGGCTTGGGCATGAACGAGGCGTACACGCCGAGATCCTGGGCCACCTCCTTGACCACCAAGCGGAAGGTCATGACGTTGTCGGCCATGGTCAGCGCGTCGGTGTACCGCAGATCGATCTCGTGTTGGCTGGGGCCATTCTCGTGGAACGAGTACTCGACAGGGATGCCCATCGCCTCCAGCGTGATGATCGTCTGTCGCCGCAGGTTCGAGACCATGTCGAGCTGGGTGAGGTCGAAGAACCCGGCGTGGTCGAGCGGCTCCGGCGCCTCGGAGGAGCGGAAGTAGAAGAACTCCATCTCTGGACCCGCGAAGAACGTGAACCCCTTCTCCCTCGCGCGCTCGACGTTGCGCTTGAGCACGTAGCGGGGATCCCCGGCGAACGGCTCGCCGGACAGGCGCTGCACGTCGCAGAACATCCGCGCGCTCGGAGCATCGTCACCTCGCCACGGGACGATCTCGAAGGTGTTGGCGTCGGGGTACGCGAGCATGTCGGATTCCTGCACCCGGCTGTAGCCCTCGATGGCCGAGCCGTCGAAGGTCATGCCCTCCTCGAGCGCCACCTCGAGCTCCGCGGGCGTGATGGCGAAGCTCTTGAGGAACCCGAGGACATCGGTGAACCACAGTCGGACGAAGCGCACCCCGCGCTCCTCGACGGTCCGCAACACGTAGTCGAGTTGGTGCTGCATGGCGCCAGTGTGGCAGGTTGCGGGTGGGGTGGTCCCAGCCGGTTTCCCGGGGCCGGAGCGTGTTCACACTCCGTTCACACTCGGGAAAACGTGGGAAACCCGTCCCGTGCGAGCATCCGCATCGGCCCGGTTCGCCGAGCCGCGGCCACACCAAGATCCGGCGGGTATCACCGGCGTCGGAACAGACCGGCGCACGTCGTCGGCGAGGAAGGAGCAGTCGTGCAGAGTCGTACCCCCAAGGAGGTCCTTGGCCTCGCCGAGAGCGTCGGCGCACAGTTCGTGGACCTTCGCTTCTGCGACCTGCCCGGAGTGATGCAGCACTTCTCCATGCCCAT
>CAZCYE010000020.1:21265-22399 GCA_964502775.1 uncultured Bifidobacteriaceae bacterium
GAAGGCCGAGGAGTACGTCAAGGGAAGTGGCATCGCGGACACCGCGTACTTCGGGCCCGAAGCCGAGTTCTACATCTTCGACCAGGTGCGCTTCGACCAGAACCAGTACTCGGGCTACTACTTCCTGGATTCGGTGGAAGGAATTTGGAACTCGGGTCGCGACTACGAGCTCGATGGCTCACCGAACCTCGGGTACAAGCCTCGCTACAAGGAGGGTTACTTCCCGGTCCCGCCAATGGATCAGTACCAGGACCTGCGCTCGGAGATGGTCACGGTGCTCGAGCAGGTCGGTGTCCCGATCGAAGTACAGCACCACGAGGTGGGCACAGCCGGCCAGGCCGAGATCGACATGCGATTCGACACCATGTTGACGATGGCCGACAAGCTGATGCTCTACAAGTACGTCGTCAAGAACGTTGCTCATCAACGGGGCAAGTCGGTGACGTTCATGCCCAAGCCGCTCTTCCAGGACAACGGGTCGGGTATGCATGTGCACCAATCGCTCTGGAAGGGCGGAGAGCCGCTCTTCTTCGACGAGAAGGGTTACGCCGGGCTGTCCGATCTCGCACGTTGGTACATCGGTGGCTTGCTCAGCCACGCCGCATCGATCATCGCCTTCTCCAACCCCACCACGAACTCGTTCAAGCGACTCGTGCCGGGCTACGAGGCACCGGTCAACCTCGTGTACTCGCAGCGGAACCGCTCCGCGTCGGTGCGGATCCCCTTGTACTCCAAGAGCCCGAAGGCCAAGCGGTTGGAGTTCCGTTGCCCCGACCCGTCGTGCAACCCGTACCTCGCCTTCGCGGCGATGCTCATGGCCGGCCTCGATGGCATCCAGAACAAGATGGAGCCGCCGCCGCCGGTTGACCGCGACCTCTACGACCTCCCGCCCGAGGAGCTGGCCCAGGTGCCCCAGGTGCCCGGGTCACTCGACGAGGCACTTGCGGCATTGGAGGCCGATCACGACTACCTGCTCGCTGGCGGGGTGTTCACGCCCGACGTGATCGAGACCTGGATCGCGTACAAGCGGGCCAACGAGATCGACGCCGTGCGTCTACGCCCCCACCCGTGGGAGTTCCACCTCTACTACGACATCTGATCGGGCGTCACCGTGGAGGTGTGACCGGTGTTGCG
>CAZCYE010000021.1:0-22272 GCA_964502775.1 uncultured Bifidobacteriaceae bacterium
CCTCGGCGCGCCGCGATCGACTCCAGGAGCCACCCCGCGGGCCGCAGGGCTCGCCCGGCGCGGACATCGGCCCGGGGGAACGTGAGCACGCGTTCGGGCGCGACGGCGAGGGCCGCGAGGTACGACGCCCGCTCGGCCCGCACACGCTCGGCGCGCCGGGCCAACGCCGGCCCGGCCACCTCGCGGACGGCATCGGAGAGCACGGGATCGTCGCGGCCCGGGGGCGGGAACATGGTCTCGGCCGCACCCACCATGTACACGACGTCGTAGGCGGTGCCGGCGAGCGCACCCAGGGGGGCGACGAACACGCCGTCGCCCACGTGGCCGACATGGCCGACGGGCCGGTCGAGCTGATCCGCCAACGTGCGCGCGAACACCGCCGTGGTGGCCACGCCGCCCAGCTCGCCCAGCCCCGCGAGCGCGTCCACCTCGTGCAGCACCGTCTCGTACGCGCTCACCTCCTCGGCCGGCCACCAGCTCGGCGCCGGCGTGCCCAGGTAACGCTCGAGCAGCGCTCGGGCCCAGCGGGCCAGGTGCTCCCAGGTGCTCGGCGACGGTGGCTCCACTGCCACGCCGAGCTCGGCGACGAAGGCCGCGAGTCGCGCGCAGTCATCGAGGACGGTGTCGGTGCCGTCGTCCACGAACAGCGCACCGGCGCGATCGGCGTGCTGGGCGAGCCGCGCCCGTCGCTGTGCGGCGTGGCGCCCGAGGCGGGACTCCCACTGGGGGAGGCCGTGCACCACGTTGGCCGCGCACGACAGCCGCTCCCAACGGGGCCCGGGCGCCACCTCACCGTCGCGGTGCTCGAGCACCGGGGCGACGGCGAGGAGCGCGGCCACGGCGTCGCGACGGAAGTCGTGGGCGCGGATCGCGAGCAGGGCGAGCAGCGTGCGTCCGGCGACGGTCTCGGCGAGGCGGCGGGACGCGGGCCCGTAGACCGGGATGCCCGCGACCTCGAAGTGGTGGTGCAGCAGCCGGGCGTAGGGGTCGACGAGCCGGTATCCGACCGCCATGCGGTGGAGGGGCGCGCCCGCCTCGACGCGGCCCACGATGTCGCGGACGACCCAGCGCGCCTCCTCGTGCGCGTCGGGGCAGCTCACGGCGTGGTGGGCGAACGGGGGGTCGGCCGGATCGTCGCGCACGAGCGCAGGCCCGAGCACGGCTTCGAGGCGGGCCACGAGCGCACGGCGGGCGACATCGGCCCCGCGGTCGCCGCTGAGCGTGACCACCGCGCGCGCGCGTCCGTGCTCGGCGAGGGCGGCCGTCATCTCGAGCGCGCCCGGGCTGAGCTCGGTGGGCGCGAACAGCACCACGGTCCCGACGTCGGCGAGGGCCGCGGAGCCCGATCGCACCTGGCGCGCCGCGGCGTGCAGCTGCTCCTCGTCGTCGTAGAAGGGGGCGGTGAGCGCTCGGAAGTGGCGCCAGAGCGCGACCGCGTCGGCGGCGCGCGGGCCCGCGCGTTCGAGTCGCCCGAGCGCGGCCTCGGGCACGGTCGCCAGCTCGGCGAACGTCGCCGCCATGCTCCGCGCGGTGGTGGGGTGCGTGGCCACGTTGGCGAACGCGCCGGGCTCGGCTGCGAGCGCCGCGCGCACGGCACCTGCTCGTAGGGCGGATGTGAGCGGGCGGCGGTCCGGCTCGGCGAGGAACGGCGCGCCCAGCAGCTCGGCGATGCGGTTCAGGGAGCCGAACCGCACGTTGGCGAGCCCTCCCGCCCGGCGGCCGGCGGCGCGTCGCAAGCTCAGCCCGGCGTAGGTGCTGGGCACGGCGACCGAGAGGGTGGCGAGGGTGTCGCCGGCCCGGGCCGCGTCGAGCACATCCCACAGCGCCCCACGAGCGGCCGGACCATCGCCGCACACGATGAGGGCACCGGGAGCCCGCGGCGCCGAAGGGTGGGGGCGAGGAGCCGCTGCGTCCACCGGGGGCACGGTCTCGGAGGCTAGCGACGGCCTGTGACATCCATCTTTTCCCTCCCATCGGCTTTCCTCCTATCGGCTTTTCTCCGGTCGGCTTCTCCCGGTGGGCCCCTGGCTGACGTCCCCTCTGGGGAGGGCGCCCGATCAGGCCGGGGCCGCCTCGGGGGGTCGGGGCCCGCCGGATCGGGGTCGCGAAACTCCGGGCCGCCTCGCAGCGTTGGAATCCCGATGGCACTGCCCCCGCGCACCCCGGCGATCCCGATTCCCAGTGTGGTTGTGCCAATCTGGAGTGCTTCATGAGGCTCATGAAGGCCGCGCGCGGCCTGATCGCAACGGTGGTGACCGGGGGTGTGGCCATCGGGCTCTGCCTGGCCGCCATCATCCCGGGCGCGGGCGTGATCACGTCGGCGTACGACGCGCCGGTCAACGTCGACGCCCGGCTGCGAAACCTCTTGCAGCGCTCCACGATCTACGCCAGTGACGGGACGACCGTGATCGGGGTCCTCGGCACCGAGAACCGCGAGGACGTGAGCCTCGACGAGGTTCCCGAGGTCATCCAGGACGCGGTGGTCGCGGTGGAGGACCAGACGTTCTGGGAGAACAGCGGCGTGGACCTCAACGCGATGATCCGGGCGCTACTCACGAACCTCACATCGGGCGAGATCGAGCAGGGCGGATCCACGATCACCCAGCAGCTCGTGAAGAATCGCGTCCTCAGCGACAAGCGTGACGTGCGCCGCAAGTTCCGGGAGCTGATCCTCGCCCGGCAGCTCAATGGCCAGTACTCCAAGCGCGAGATCCTCGAGCAGTACCTCAACACCGTCTACTTCGGACAGGGCTCCTACGGCATCAAGAGCGCGGTGGAGCGCTTCTTCGACAAGCCGCTCAGCGAGGTGACCGCGGCCGAGGCCGCGCTGCTGGCCGGGGTGATCGCGAACCCCGAGGGCGACAACCCGTTCACCAACCCCCAGCGGGCGCAGGAGCGCCGCTCGGATGCACTGAATCGGATGGTCGACCAGCACTACATCACCCAGGCCGAGGCGAACGCGGCCGAGGATGAGCCGCTGCCCACGGTGCTGCCCCCCGCCGAGCTGCGTCCCACCAACGCATGGGTCGAGGAGATCCAGGATCGCATCGTTGCGGACCCCGGCGACGTGTTCGGGGTGCTCGGTGACACGCCCGCCGAGCGCGAGGAGCGGCTGCTCACCGGCGGGCTCAAGATCTATTCGGGCCTGGATTTCAAGATCCAGGCCGCCGCCGACGCGGCCGCCAGCTCCGGGGTGCCGGCGAGCATGCGCAACCGTGGGTTCACGATGTCGATCCTGGCCATGGATCCGCGTACCGGTGTGGTCAAGGCCATGGTGCCGGGCACCGATTTCGCCACGAGCCAGTACAACATCGCGACCAGCTACCCGGGGCGCCAGGGCGGCTCGTCGTGGAAGGCGCTCACGCTCACCGCGGCGATCGACGCCGGCTTCTCGCCCAACGACCTGGTCAACGGCACCACCCCGTGCGACTTCGGGACTCGCTACGGGCGGACCATCAACTACGAGAGCAGCCCCGCCGGGGTGCTCACGCTGCGGGCCGCGACCGCCGCATCGGTGAACTGTGCCTTCGCGCGCATCGAGCTCGCCACGGGCTTCGAGAAGGTGATCGACACCGCGCACAAGTTGGGGATCACCCAGGATCTGCTGCCGGTGCTCACCCTCACGCTGGGCGTCATCGAGGGCACCGCCCTCGAGATGGCGAACGTGGCGGCCACGCTCGCCAATGACGGTATGCACCGCACCCCGCTGTTCGTGAGCCGGATCGAGAACGCCGACGGCGATGTGGTATTCGCCGCCGAGGACGTGGAGGGTGAGCGGGCCGTGAGCGCGGAGACCGCGGCGTGCACCACCAACCTGCTCCAGGGCGTGGTGAACGGCGGGACCGGGGGGCGAGCCCGGCTCTCGGGGCGTCAGGTGGCGGGCAAGACCGGGACCAGCGACCAGAACGCCGACGCCAACTTTATGGGCTACACGCCCCAGCTCGCGGCCCACATCTGGTACGGCAACATCGCCGGCCGGGTGCCCGGGGCCGGTGCCGGCGGCGGCATACCCGCGGCCACGTTCAAGCGGTTCTTCGATGCCGCGCTGGCGGGCGAGCCGGCGCTGCCGTTCCCACCGCCGGGGCCGGCCTGCGGGCGCCCCGGCGCCTTCATCACCGAGTTCGGGCGCAGCGCCACGCCCGGCGTGGGCTTCCCGACCACCACCCTGCCCGGCCCGCCGCCCACGGTGATCATCAACACCACCACCACGACCACGACGACGACGACCCTCCCAGTGCCCCCGTAGCGCGGGGAGGGCTCCATCGCGGTCACCGTCACGGCCGGCGGCGCCATCACGAGGCGCGCCTGAGAGACTGGGCCCGTGGCCGATCTCGAAGCGCTGCTCGTGCTCCAGGAGCACGATGTGAGGCTCGACCAGCTCCGCCACCGGCGCGCCACGCTGGCCGAACGTGAGCAGCTCGCCGCCCTCGACGAGCGTCTCGACGAGGTGGCGGCGCGCGCGGAGATCACCCGCACCGCGCGCGACGAGGTGGGGGCCGAGGAGTCGCGCCACGAGGACGAGGTGGCGGCGCTCGGAGGGCGCGCCACGCTGGCCGAGCGCACGCTGTACTCGGGCGAGGTGGCGTCGCCGCGTGAGCTCCAGGGCCTCCAGGCCGATGTCGACCAGCTTCGTCGCCGCGCGCGGGAAGCCGAGGAGCGCCAACTGGGTGCGATGGAGCGCCGCGAGCCCCTCGATGCCGAGCTGGCCGGGCTCGACGCCGAGCGCGCGGGGCTGATGGCCGAACGCGACGCCGTGGGCACGGTGCTGGCGTCGGCCGAGCGTGAGATCGACGCGTTGATCGCGGCGGAGGCGGCGGCGCGGGACGCGTGCGCAGCCACGCTCGCGCCCACCCTCGTGGCCGAGTACGAGCGTTGCCGGGTCAAGGCCAACGGCGTGGGTGTGGCCCGCCTCGCGGGCAACACGTGCCAGGGCTGTCACCTCACGATCCCGGCCACGGAGGTGGACCGGATCCGCAAGGCAGGCGGCGAATCGATCGCGTACTGCGACAACTGTGGGTGCATCCTTGTGCCCTGAGCCGTCCCCTGAGTCGGCTCGAGGGCCGTCGCCCGAGCCGCCCCGCGAGCGCGTGCTCATCTACTGCGACGGTGGCGCCCGCGGCAATCCGGGGCCGGCCGCGATCGGTGCCCTCGTGCTCGACCCCGCCACCGATCCACCCACGCGGCTCGCCACGGTCAGCGAGCGCATCGGTGTGGCCACGAGCAACGTCGCCGAGTACCGCGCCCTCATCGCCGGGCTGGAGGCCGCCGAGGCGTTCCCCGCTTCGGCGGTGCACGTCTGCGCCGACTCGCTGCTCGTGGTGCGCCAGCTCCAGGGCGTGTGGCGGGTCAAGCAGCCGCACCTGCGGCCGTTGCACGCCCGGGCGCGTGCGCTGCTCGATTCCTACGCGGAGGTAGAACTCGAGCACGTGCCCCGCGAGGCGAACACCGACGCCGACGCGCTCGTGAACGCCGCGCTCGACCTCCCTCCGGGGGCGTGACGTGCTGGCGTGGTACGTGGGCGTCTCCACGCTGATCGTGGCCAACGTCTTTCGCAGCTCGGGGATCGACTACCGGCTCGTGGCCGGCGGGGCGATGGTGCCGCTCCTGGTGGACCTGCCCGTGGGACACCGGTGGCTCGGGCATGCGCTGCTGTTGCCGATCGTGGGCTTCGCCGCGGTGATGCTGGCCACGATCGGCCGGTCGCGTCTGGTGCGCCGACGCTGGCTGTGCCTGCCCATCGGGGTGTTCATGGGGCTCGTGCTCTCGGGTGCCTTCACCCAGGACCAGGTGTTCCTCTGGCCGTTCTCGGGCCCGTCGTTCGGCCACGAGTCACTGCTACCGGAGTGGTGGGTGGTCGGGCTCGAGGAGCTGGCCGGGCTGATCGCGTGCTGGTGGGTGGTGGGCCAGTTCGACCTCTACCTGCCCGGTCCCCGCGCCGACCTCTGGCGGACCGGTCGGCTCCGGGAGACGGCGGTCTCCTAGCCGCGCTTGGCCTGCACCGGGATGGGTGGCCGACGGGGGGATGGCGCGGTCGGAAGCGGAGCGCGCCGGGCGGGCGTGGGCGCCCTGGCCGTCGACCACGAACCGGCCCTCACCGGGCCCGTCCGCCACCGGCATGCCGAGTGCGGCGAGCAGCGCGAGATCCTCCTCGGCTTCGCGCCCCGTGGTGGTGAGGTAATTGCCCACGATGAGCGCGTTGGCCCCGGCGAGCAGCCCCATGGCCTGGAGCTCGCCGAGCACGCGCTCGCGCCCGCCGGCGAGGCGCAGCCAGGTGGTGGGCAGCACCAGCCGGAAGAGCGCGATCGCCTGGATCGCCTCCCGGGGCGACATCGTGGTCGCCTCGCCGAGCGGCGTGCCGGGGCGCGGGTCGAGCAGGTTGACGGGTACCTCGCACGGTTCGAGCTCGGCGAGCTCGAAGGCGAAGTCGATGCGCTGGTCGAGCGTCTCGCCCATGCCGAGGATCCCTCCGCAGCACAGCTCCATCCCCGCGTCACGTGCGAGGCGAGCAGTGGCCACCCGGTCGTCGTAGGAGTGGGTGGTGCAGATCGTGGGGAACAGCTCACGACACGTCTCGAGGTTGTGGTTGTAGCGGCGTACGCCGGCCTCGGCGAGGCGCCGGGCCTGGTCGTCGCCGAGCAGGCCCAGTGAGCACGCCACCTCGAGACCGGTCTCGCGCTGCACCGCGTCGACCGCGTCGATCACTCGGCTCAACAGCCGTTCGTCGGGGCCGCGCACGGCGACGACGATGCAGAACTGGGTGGCGCCCGCGTCACGGGTGGCACGGGCCGCGCCGAGCACCTCGTCGAGATCGAGGAACGGGTACACGTCGACGTCGGTGTGGTGGCGCGCCGACTGCGAGCAGAAGGCGCAGTCCTCGGGGCAGGCGCCGGACTTGGCGTTGATGAGGCTCTCGAGCTCCACCGCCGGACCGCAGCGCTCGAGGCGCACCCGATGGGCCAGCGCCACGAGGTCGGGGAGCTCCACCAGCGGCCGGGCCGCGACCGCCCCGACCTCGGCCCGGGTGAGCGCGCGCTGCTCGTGGAGGAGGGCGTGCTCGGCGGCGAGCAGGACGTCGGCCGGGGGCACGGCGGTCAGCGTAGAGGCCCGGGCCGGCAGTTCCCCGGTGTGGCGAGGGTCAGGTGCACGACCGCTGGAGCCGAGGATTGGCGCTCGCTCGGATGCCGTGGCGGCGCGACAATGGCGGTGGTGGCGAGTCGGCCGGGTGGCCGCGTACCGGGGCCTTCCCTTCGAGGAGGGTGACCGGTCCGAGGAACGTCCGGACTCCACCGGGCACGGTGCTGGGTAACGCCCAGTCGGGGTGACCCGCAGGAAAGTGCCACAGAGAACAGACCGCCGATGGCGGCCTCGTCTCCGGAGGAGGCCGCACAGGCAAGGGTGAAACGGTGCGGTAAGAGCGCACCAGCACCCGGGGCGACCCGGGTGGCTCGGCAAACCCCACCGGGAGCAAGGCCAGACAGGGGGAGTGCGGCCCGCACGCAGACACCCCCGGGTAGGCCGCTAGAGCCGTCGGGCAACCGCCGGCCGAGAGGGATGGCCACCGCGGACGTCGAGAGACGCCCGCACAGAATCCGGCGTACAGGCCGACTCGCCGCCACTTCCTTACAGCACAAGGGCTTTCAGCCGATGAGATGCGCTCTAGTCCGCGAGGAGTCCGCGAGATTCTCGGCCGAGCCCACGAAAGCGTCGTGCACGTTGACCGCTGTCGCGAGGCTCAATAGCGTGTGGTCACAACGCACATGGCACACGAGAGGGTAAGACGATGTCCGTGATGCCGACCAAGCCGGGTGCGCGTCTCGAACGGTTCCTCGGACAGTGGACGAGCGCCGCGCGCAAGGCCGAAGTGATCGGTTTAGCCGACGAGTTCGTGGGAATGGCCCTGCTCGCGAAGAGGCAGCCCTACTTTGGGCTGACGTCGCTGTTCCAGCGCTACTCCACCGTGCTCGTGACACAGCGCGAGATCATCGTCACCCCATGGGTGGCGAACATGGGTCCTTTCCAGAGCAGCCTGAGTAATGCGCTGCGATTGCACCGACCGCAGAGCCTGTCACTGTCAGAACCACCGAAGCGGACGCACTTGCTCGGCAACAAGGTTTCCCTGCCGCAGAGCATGGTCGAGTTCCTCGGTCAGGGCACTGCGCACGTTCAGTACGGTCTCGTGGCGGAGAGGGGATTCGAGATCGCTGGGACGGCACCGCGAGGATGAGCGCGACGCCCGCGTGCAAGCCGCAAAACCTTGACGGCGCGCGGCGAAGTCTTTGTGCAGAACGACGTGAAAGGGGAGCCATGGCGGATGGTGCTTTCACCAAGCTTGTGAAGAAGGTTGGCGATGCTTACGAAGGCTGGTTCGGGCGACGGTTGGACAAGAAGCCGGTTGGGGCCAGGAAGGACCTTCAGGTCGTACTCGGACACGAGCACTTTCTCTTCACCGACTTCGAGCGGCTGTACCGCGAGCATGGCTGGCAGCTGGTCAAGGTAACGAAGATCACAAAGAACGGTCAGCCTGTCGGAGAGGCCCGGACGTTCGAAAAGAGGCCTGACCGGACCGTCCTGATCGGGGATCGGCAGGCGCGCGGGCGGCCACGCTGCTGAGCGCCTTCGCCGTACTGCCCGGGAGCGCCACCACCCGCGCGAGAACGCGCTCTTGCCTGAACCACCTGGCGCTGTTGGAATTGGGTTGGAAGAACGGCCTTTGACCTTGGGGGTGCGGTGGCGGCTGAGAAGTGGATCGAGCGTCTTCGCAACGTGACGGAGCCACATTGCGATGGCCCGGTGCTTGTGGCAGCCATCGTGCAGCCCTTTGGACGCCAAGGGGCCCAGATGTTGACCGCGTTCTCACCGCTCGCCGGGCTCCTCAAGCAGCGCCGGATCGATGGACAGTCGGCGCTCCCAAAGAACTCGCTCATCGCAGTCACTGCCAGGCGAATTCATGTCTTCGAGGCTCGGCCCGCGGGCTTGGGCTATCGCGTCGTCCGCGAAGCCTGTTCGTGGGATCGCGACGAGGTCGAGGTGACCATCGAGGAGCTGAAGACGGTCTACGCAATCGCCGTAGCCGACCGATCCAGCGACGAACTGCTCGTGATGGAAGCGCTGAAGAAGCCGCTCTTGGGCTACCGGGGCGTGGCAACCGAGCTGGTGAGAACGTTGAGTGGAGCGAGCTGAGCAGGAAGCGACCCGACGGCTGCGCGCGGGCCATGGCCGATGTGTCGACGAAGAACGGCTTACTGACCGATTAGAACCACGCTGAACCACTACTGCTCATCATCGATACGCGTGATATTGATGGAGCGATGCGCTCCGGTCCTCAATCAGTCCTCAGCTCATCGAGCACTGGTGAGAAATGCTGCGTAACGATGAGTAGTGTTTTCGCAAGTCACGCGCAGTTTCGCGGCATGTCCGCAGGTCAGCGATGTGCGGCTTACAAGATCCGGCGTACAGGCCGACTCGCCACCATCTCCTTGCAGCGCAAAGCGACCACCGATTTCGCTCGGCCGGATCGACCCGATCGGAAGGTCGCCGAGCACCGGTTAGCCGTGACGGCGAAGTGCCCCTTGACGAGCGCGCGAGTGGACGGTCGCCCGACCTTCGCTCCTGCGCACCCCTCGGCAACGTCGCGGAACGTTCTTCACAGAATGATGCTGATTTTCCCGCTGGGACGGAGCGCATCAAGGTCGAGTACCGCCTTGCGCTGCCGATAGCGCAGCGTGCCGTCATCTGACACGCTCAGCAGATGGTCGTAGCCACCCATATAGATGTCGGTGATCTCGCGGCGGTTCCGGAAGATGACGAAGGCTGCCTGGACCCGTACCGTTCCAGGCTCCACGCCGGGTCGAACGCGGACATTGGACACGACATGCCTGGTGCGTGAGCGCGGGAATTCAACGTGAGCGTTTCGACTCTTCAGCCGCTTGACGCGGGCCGCACGCATCACCTTGTCGTCCGCGATGAGATAGAGGGATGTCGACGGTCCACCCTCGGGGAGATCGGTCGATTCGAGCGGGAGGTCGGTTGACGGGACGAGGTACATGGCTTCAGGCTCGAAGAGCTCCAGCCACTCGTCCAGTTGCCATCGATCGAGCAGATCGGCCTCGTCGATGAGAAAGTCCTCGACCTGCTCACGGGTGACCAGAGGATGCCCTTGGGGCGGCTGCTTCACGGCATGCTCGCTCATGGACTGGCACCGATGTTGCCGGCAGTAGCCGGCGCACCCAGCGAGCCGTTGCCGAGCCGGAGCGGCGGAATCTCGGCCGACATGAGCTTGTTCCAGTGGCGCCAGAACGCCCGCATCTGCTCTTCCTCGTCAGGGTCGCAGACTTCCTTGTGCATTCCACGAGATAGGTCCGACCACTCAAGCTCGCGGAACGTCGAAAAGCCGCGCTGACACACATCGAGGACTTCGACGTCATCGGGTGTGGCGAACCCCCCTGGACCGAGAAACGTCAGGAAGCTGTCGAGACGGCGCTCGCGTTGGTGCGCTGGCTCTCCCACGATTCCAAGTGCCCACGTCGTGACATCCATGTAGTCGTGGGAGACGGGCCAGCACGTGCGAACGACCAGCGACATGATGTCGTTGATGACCAAGTTGGGGAAGACCAGGAGGTTCTTGTTGCGCTCGGCGATCCACGCGGCACGCTCCTCACCGAACCGATCCACGAGGTCCTTGCGGAGTGCGGCGATGTCCTCGCGAGCGGCCTCACCCCACGCCGGCTCCCAAAGAGCAACGGGGCGACCGTTGACACCGAAGTAGTCGATCACCGAGTGGCCGTTGCCGAGGCCTTTCCCGACGCCGCGGATGCCTCCCGAAAGATCGGCACCCGTGTCTTTCAAGTACTGGACCCACGTCGAGTGGACCGTGAATGCGTGATATCCGTCGAGGCTGTTCGCGGGCAACAGCTTCCAGTTGGCGCGCATGCTGTACTTGTGTGTGCCCGCGATCACTTCCAGCCCGGCAGGGCTCTGATCGGCGATGAGGTCGAGGTACTCCCGCGCCCCGGCCAGATATGTGACGAGGTCAACGATGTCGGGATCGAACGTCACGAACACGAAGCCGCGGTAGCTCTCCAGGCGAGCCTCATACAGGCTGAACCTGCTCTTGTCGAAGTTCGGTCCGTAGGAGTCCTCACCGGGCAACGAGACGAGTCGCCCATCGTTCGCGTACGTGAACCCGTGATAGAAGCAGGTGAAGCGCTTGGCGTTCCCCCCGTCCTCTCGGCACACCTCGGCACCTTGGTGCCGGCAGGAATTCAAGAACGCGTGTAGGCGGCCATCGGCATCGCGGAGGTAAAGCAGGGAACGGCCGCCGACCCAACGGGTCTTGAAGTCGCCTGGTTGAGCGACCTCGGACTCGTGCCCGAGGTACAACCAGCACCGATCGAAGACCTTGGTCCGCTCCTCATCGAGTACCGACGGCAGGGTCATCGACGAACGGTGAACCTTGAAGATTCCACGCTCGCGATCCTCGAAGACGAAGTCACGGCGTGGCGACGCAGTCTCGTTTGCTAGAGACAAAGCGGGCTCCTCACGTTGCGGCTCGGCTGGGGCGCATCTGGACATCGTCGCCAAGACGAAGCCGCGTAACCCGTCCGCTCACAGGCCCCCGATGCGTTCGCCAACGTTGTACCGCCCACAACAAGTGACGGGACTCCGGGACCCCACCGTTTCACGGCCTCTCTCGTTGCGACGAGCCTCAAGCCTCCTCTCGGGACAAAACTATATGGTGGCGATAGAAGAGGAGGCAACGCTGCGACCTGTCTCTAAGAGATCTAGGGATCGTGGGATCAGCGGTCGCGAGCGCTCCGCACGATCACGAGCGGTGGCGTACTGACAGGCTCAAGACCCAGAGGGGAGGCAGCCGGTGTTCCGGCAAATGGTGGAAGGTGGATGGCCCGAACCGGGCTCCACGGCGTATGTGTCCCGGCCCGGGACTGGCCCCGGACTGGGGCTACTCGTCGTCCACGAGTTGTGGGGCCTGGTCCCCGAGGTGAGGAGCGTGTGCGACCGATTCGCACTCGAGGGCTTCGTGGCGTTGGCGCCAGACCTCTACGGAGGTGCGACCACCGAGGAGCATGACCCGGCTCGGGCGGAAGAGCTCAGGTCGAAGCTCGACACCGGGCAGGTGCTCGCCTCGTTGTCGCGCTGGGCGGCCTACCTCGAGGAGCTGCCCGTCGTCGTCTCTCAGGGCGTGGGCGTCGTTGGCTTCTGCATGGGAGGTGGATTCGCCCTCATGCTCTCAGCGCAGGAGAAGGTCGTTCGTGCTGCGGTGTCCTTCTACCCGGTCATCAAGAAGATCGAGCGCATCGACCTCTCGACGGTTCGGGTCCCGACGCAGGTTCACCTCGCCGACCATGACGACATGGTGGAGCTCACCGCCGCTGACGTGGAGACTGGCCTGCGTGCCGCCGGGGTCGACTTCGAGATCCTGGAGTACCCGGATACCCGGCACGGCTTCATCAATGAGATTCGGCCTGAGGTCTTCGATCCGATCGCGACAAGAAAGGCCTGGCGCAAGGTGCTGCGCTTCCTGCACGCGAGGCTTCGGTAGTGCGTCGGTGCAATGGCGGGTGGAGTTGCGAAGACCGTAGGCCAGCCGATGGGCTAGTGCGGGCCGCGCTGCCACCCAACTGCACTCAGCGCTCGCTCGGCGAACTCGAGTGGCTCCGGCTCGAGCGGCACTCGCAGCGAGGTATTCCAGTGTGCGAGCCACCCGAACAGTGCAGCAACGCCACAGATGTCGAGCATCCGCTCGTCGGTGTAATCCGCCCTCACGGCGTCCATCTGTGCGTCCGAGATCCTCGACGGCGCCCGAGCCGCCTCGCGCGCGAACACGAGCGCTGAGCGGTACCTCGCATCGACGCTCTCGGCGGCGTCGAGATCCCAGAGGTCCCGGATCGTCTCCTCTGGAACCCCGTTGCGAGCCGCGGCGAATGCCGTGTGGGCCTGACAGTATGTGCAGCCGCTGCCGACGCTCGCGGCGACGGGGAGGAGGTCGCACAGCTCATCCTCCAGGTCGGCGGGCCGGCGACTGGCCTTCGTCAACCCGATGACGGCCCGTACGATCTCGGGCCGCTTCTCGGCCATGCGCATTGCATTGGGCACGAACCCGAGGATCGCCTCGAGCACCTCGAACTCTGACGTCAACCCACCGTCGCCCGGCTTCTCGTTGAGTGCCGTCGGCGGCCTGCGGTCTCGGTGCTCCGGCATGTCGGGTGCTCCTGTCAGGGACGCGCTATGACGAACCGGCGGTAGCCGAGGTGTCGCGAAGGGTCGGAGCGACCTCGCGGGCGAAGAGCGTCATCGACCTGCACACCTGCTCGTGAGAGAGGTGGCCAAACGTGAACATGCCGACAAAGGTCTCGAGGCCACCACAGTCCTCGTCGAGCTCCCGGATCTTGGATCGCACGCGCTCGGGGCTCCCGCAGACGATGAGGTTTTCCCTATCCAGGTCCTCGAAGAGGAGTTCCCCGATCCAGGCCAGTGCAGTGCCGAAGTAGTACCGCCAGCCATCATCGGACGGCTCCGGGAACTTCTCCGTGCTGGGAAGGTGCGCGAAGTACCGGAAGAATTGATAGAACCCCGCCTCGCCCTCGGCGAGAGCGTCGTCGTCGTTCTCGGCCACGTACACCGCGCGGAACTGGCGGACTGACGGGGTACCGAGGAACTTCGTCCCTCGCTTCGCGGCTGCCGAAGCCATCTCCCGGTAACCGCCAACGCTGAGGCGTGTTCGCTCGCGGTCGAAGTACTGCTGGGCGATCGGTATTCCCCGCTCCGCGCACCAGCGCACCGAGTCGGGGCTCTGTGCGGCAACGCAGATCGGCGGGTACGGCTGCTGAAGTGGCTTCGGAAGGATCGAGACGCCGATGTACTCGTTGAACTCGCCGTCGTAGTCCCAGCGCTCGCCCGCGCTCAGCGCCTTGACGATGATGTCGAATGCCTCGTAGTACCGCGGCTTCGATTCACCCATGGGGATCACGTAGGGCGCGAACTCGTCTGGGCGGATGCCACTCCCGAGGCCGAGGTTGAGGCGCCCTCGGCTCAAATGGTCGAGCATCGTGAACTCTTCGGCGAGCCGGACGGGGTCGTAGAGCGGGAGTACGTTCACCATGTTGCCGATCCTTATCCGCTCGGTGCGTGCTGCGAGGCTCGCGAGGAACAGATTTGGCGACGGGAGCATCCCGTAGGGGTGGAAGTGGTGCTCGGTGAACCAGGCTTCGTCGAAGCCCAGCTCCTCCGCGAGCTCGACCTCGCTCAGGTACTCGGCATATTGGTCCGCGACGGACCGGCTGGGATCTCGCTGTTGTACGTGCGAATGCCAACCGATTCTCATCGAACCCCGCTCGTCACAAAGGCCGTGCCCCTCATGGGGGAGCAGGTCGGCGACCCTATCCCACCAAACGTGAGCGACGTTCGCCGCTCGGCCCGCGATCGAGTGCCATCTCGTCCCGTAGCGGCGTGACTGGAACACGCCGCCGGTTCAGGACTAGGGTCCGACCGGGTCGGGGTCGAGCCCCAACCCAGGGGGGATGATGTTCCGATGCGTGTAACGACACCGCGTGCGCCGCTTCGTGCGCTTGCAACCATGGTTCTGGCCTTCGCCATGATCGCCGCCTCCGCTGCTGGCATCGGCGCCGAGGTGGCCGGCGGGAACAATGACACCAACGCGCAGTTGCGCAAGGCGGAGGCATACATCGAGCCCTTCCTCGAGTATCCCACGGGTGTCGGCATCGACACGCCGTTGAGCCAGGCCCCCGAGGCGGGCACGGAGATCGTCTTCATCTCCTGCCCGCTTCCGCTGTGCCAGCGGATCAAGGCGGGTCTGGAGGCCGGCGCGGCGGTCCTGGGTTGGGAGGTTACGACGCTCACCTCGGATGTCACGGATCCGTCGTCCGACAACTCGAACCTGCTGCAGGCGGTAGCGCAGCAACCCGACGCCATTGTCATCACCGGTGGCGACGTGCCCACCTACCAGGAGGGTATCGACGCCGCCAAAGAGGCAGACATCCCGGTATTCCTCGGGAACGCGGAGAACGTGACCCTCGGTGACGGGACCGGTCTCTACTCGAACATCTTCCCCACCATCCCGCAGCGAACGCGGGAAGGCAACATGCTGGGCGACCTCATCGCGGTGGACAGCAAGTGCAAGGACCCCTCGCTCGTGGTCATCAACGTGCCCGAGTTCGCGAGCGCGGTCGGGAAGATTGGCACCCAGGCACAGAAGCGGCTGAAGAAGCGCTGCGGAGACCAGGCCACCACTGACACGCTCGACGTGCCGGCTGCGCAGGCTCTGGGGGGTCGGGCAGTGCCGTCGGCGATCTCGTACCTCCAGGCCAATCCCGACGTGAACTACCTGATGTTCGTCAACAACGACATCGCGATCGGGGTGACGCCCCAGTTGGAGCAGGCGGGGCTCGCTGATCAGGTCGCCGTCCTCGGCGGCTCGGCCACGACGGACGCCACGACTCAGATCGCCGAGGGCAACCACTTGGCCTGGATCGGTCAGAACTTCCACATCGAGGGCTGGCGGATCATCGATGCCATCGCGAGGTATCTCAACGGGGATAACTACAAGCGGGTCTCTAAGGCGCTCGTCGAGGAGACGCTCATCACCCAGGACAACGTGATGAACCCGGACGAGGACTTCGACTATCCGGCGGATTACGAGGCGATCTTCCGGCAGCTCTGGCTGGTCGAGGAGTAGCGGCCGCCGGGACGCGTCGCGGCGATGGGTCGAGATGCAACCGCGATCTCGGCCATCGAGCTCGCGGTGCTCGCTCCTGGGCCGGTACCGCGGCAGCGAGGCTCCGCGGCCGTGGCCAGCCGGGTGAGGAGTGCGTGAGCAATGGGCTCGGCCACATACCGTGAGGCCTGACCCGCCATGTGCCCGTCCGAGGAGCCGCGGACGATCTTCGTGATCCTGTTGCGTCTCGTGGTACCGGGGCAGGACTGGCCTCCCGGACTCGCTACGAGGCACGTCGAGCACCTGAGCCGGCACTACGAGGCCGGCCGCATCATCGCGTCGGGGCCCCTCGATCCCTGGCAGGGCGGCATCATCTTGGCCAAAGCCACGAGCCGGGAGGACGTCGAGGCGATGTTCGACGACGACCCGCTCCAAGCCGAAGGCGTCATGGAGTACACGATCCACGAGCTCGTGGTTTCGCGCCATGCCCCGGGCTTTGATTCCCTCCTCGAGCCCGGTGCACCGACCGGTGTCATCGTCCGCTCCCTCCCACCCCACGTCCTCGAGCAGCTCCCGGCCATCTAGCGCCAGCTGCCACCCATGGACCGATCATTCGACCCACGGGCAGTAGCAGGGCTCCGGCTCGAGGGGACGCTCTGGTGCTGACCCCACGCGATCTCGAAGGTCTGTGCGTGATGCTGCCCGCGTTCGCCACTCAGGATGCCGGGCGCCTCGACGTCACGGACACCGTCGACCTCGATCTGGTTGCGCGCGCAGTGGATCGAGCGATCGATGAGGGCGTCGACTCGATCGCCGCGACCATGACCTCGGGCGAGTTCTACACGTTGCTCGATGATGAACAGGAGCATCTGTGGAGGACGACGGTCGAAGTGGCACGCGGCCGGGTGCCGGTGTTGGCGGGCTGCGTGACGACGAGCACGCGAAGCACGTTGAGGAGGATCGCAGCGGCCCGTGGGGTCGGGGTCGACGGCATCGCGGTGGGAGTGCCCCATTACGTGCCCGCCACGGTGGACAATGCGGTCCAGTTCGTCCTCGACGTCGCGACCTCGTTCCCTGAGACGCCGTTCATGATCTACCACAACCCGCCATTGCATCGAGTGCGGCTTCCCGTTGATGCGGTCGAGTTCGTGGCGCGACAGGCGAACGTGATCGCGATCAAGGACAGCCATCGTGAGCTTGCCGAGTTCGAGCAGCTCGCAACGCTCACGTCGGGCCGTCTCACTGTGCTCTGCCACGAGGCGCAGCTTGGTGACCTTGCCCCCCGTGGCGCTGGTGGATTCTGGTCGATGTCGTATTGGCTGGGGCCGGCGCCGCTCCTCGAGCTTCGCCGCCGCTTTCTCTTGCGTGACTGGTCCGGTGTGGCGGCGGTGTCCTCCGACCTGGCTGAGTTCTGGCGTGAGATCGATCCGCTCACGGCCTCTGATCCGTCAGCGGCGATGGAGCGGGCGATCGTGGTGCTGCGCCTCGCCGCGAACCATGCCGGCTACTGCAACATCGGACCTTTGAGGCCCCCATTCCGAGTCGTGAGTCCCGAGATCGAGACGGCGGCTCGGGATGCGGCCTCGCGCTGGCGGCACCTCGTTGCCCGCTACGAACCACTCGATGCCCCGTGAGACGGCTCGTGACTGCCTCGGATCCGCGAGCACGCGCGCCGAGCGACCCGTACGACTCGGCCACTACGTTATCGATGTGCGCGCGAATGCGAACGTGAAGTCCGACCGAAATGCCGTGCTCTCGATCCGGGACCTGTCCAAGAGGTTCGTGGGACAGGTCGCCCTGCGCGACGTCTCGTTCGACGTGAAGAGCGCAGAGGTGCACGCCCTCGTCGGTCAGAACGGCTCGGGGAAGTCGACGCTGATCAAGGTGCTCTCCGGATACCACCTTCCGGATGCCGGTGCGACCGTCCTCGTGGCAGGAGAGCCACTTCAGTTTGGTGATCCCAAGGCATCTGCTCGGGTGGGTCTGCGCTTCGTGCATCAGGATCTTGGTCTGGTGCCAACGATGGACACAGTCGAGAACTTCGCGCTGGCCACGGGGTACGAGACCGGCCTCGGCGGGCACATCCGCTGGCGCCGTCAGGTCACCCGGGCTCGCCATGGGATCCAGACGCTCGGCTATGACTTCGACGTGCGGCGGCTGGTGCGGACGCTCACACAGGCTGAGCGGACGGGTGTGGCGATCGCTCGGGCGCTCGAGGATCCGGCCGCGGGAGCCCGGGAGTCCTCCGAAGTGCTGGAGGGCCGCATCCGCGTGCTCCTGCTCGACGAACCGACTGCCGCCATGCCCCGTCCCGATGTTGCTCGCCTCTTCGAGGTGCTCGCCGAGATCCGGAGCCGAGGGATCGCGATCATCTATGTGACCCATCACCTCGAAGAGGTCTTCGAGGTTGCTGATCGGATCAGCGTGCTACGTGACGGCGCGCTGGTCGCGACCCATGAAGCAGGCGGTCTCGATCACGATCATCTCGTCGACCTCCTGGTGAGTGAAGAAGGGCTGAAGCCGGTGAGGTCACAGCGGCGGGTGGAGATCCAGGGCACGCGCGACCGCGCCGTGACCGCAGGCGGCGAGGTCATTCTCACCGCGGAGGGGCTGACCGGGCGATCCATGCGCGGAGTTTCCTTCTCGGTCCGACGGGGTGAGGTCCTGGGCATTGCCGGCCTGGACGGATCCGGTCGCGAGGAGATCGCGCCCGCGCTGTTCGGCGGCAGGAGTCGCGGCGGCCAAGTCGTGATGGACAACATCGAGCTTCCGTCTCTACGGCCTGACATCGCGCTCGCGCGCGGCATGGGTTACGTTCCGGCAGATCGTCTGAACGATGCCTTGGTTCCAACCTTTCTGGTGCGCGAGAACCTCACGCTCAACCGCCTGCGCGACTTCTGGCGCGGAGCACACTTGAGTCGGCGTCAGGAGCGGGTAGAGGCAAGCCGCTGGCTCGACACGCTCGCCGTTCGCCCGAAGAACGGCGAAGCACCGATCAACGCACTGAGCGGTGGAAACAAGCAGAAGGTGGTGCTCGCCAAGTGGCTCCGGCTCGACCCCCGTCTTTTCATTCTCGACGAGCCAACACACGGTGTGGACGTTGGCGGAAAGACGGAGATCCACGGTCTCATCGATGGCATGGCCGAGCGAGGAATCACCGTCATCGTCTGCGCGTCGGACACCAACGAGCTCGTGCGGCTCTGCACGCGCGTGCTGATCCTGCGTCGGGGAGCGATCCGGGCGGAGCTGACGGGCCGCGACATCGACGAGGAGCGAATTGACACGTTATGTCTTCAGGTTGACGAGCGACCAGAGTTGAGAGATCGAGCGGGGCAATGAGCGTAGACACGAAGACCGGGGCTTCCACCGAGGTGTCGCGAGCAACAGAGTTGCCGCGATCACCGATCCGGTGGCTCAGGTTCGATCGGTTCGGGGCCTTGTACGCCTGGGCGTTGATCATCGTGCTCTTCGGAATCATCACGCCGAGCACGTTCCTCACGACCACCACCCTGAGGATCGTTGCTGCCGACGAAGCAGTGACGGCGATCATTGCGGTGGGCGTCGTGATCCCCTTTGCGACCGGTATGTTTGACCTGTCCGTTGGTTTCATGGCAGGTCTTGCTTGGGTGGTAACGGCATGGCTCGGGGTCAACACCGGGCTTCCGGCCACGCTGATCGCGGTAATCACCGTGCTGTTCTCGGCGATGCTCGGCTTCGTCAACGGGTTCATCGTCGTCAAGCTGCGAGTGGCCTCATTCATCGCCACATTGGGCATGGGCTCGGTGATGCTCGGTCTGTCGGTGCTCATCACGGACAACGCACAGATCGTGGGAGGGATCTCACCAGGGTTCCAGGACTTCGGGCTCGGCAGCGTGCTCGACATACCAGCTCCGTTCCTGTACCTCCTCGGCATCGCGTTGGTCCTCTGGTACGTGACCGAGCAGACACCGATCGGAAGGCGGTTCTACGCCACGGGTGGCAACGAGGAAGCCGCCCGTCTGTCGGGAATCAAGACACGCCGGTACCAGTGGGCCTCCCTCGTCGTATCGGCGACGACGGCCGGCTTCGCTGGCGTCGTCCTGGCTGCCAAGGTAGGTGTGACCTCAATCACCGTAGGGCCGAGCCTCCTCCTGCCGTCGTTCGCTGCTGTGCTCCTCGGGAGTACGCAGGTTCGCCCCGGCCGCTTCAACGTGGTGGGCGCGCTCATCGGTGCCTACCTGCTCGCGACGGGGATCAAGGGGCTCCAACTCGTCGAGGCTGGGCCATGGGTCGGAGATGTCTTCAACGGCGCAGCGCTCGTCATCGCTGTGGCGATCGCCCAGAGATTTCGCCCCGCCCCGTGATGTCGTCGACGCACGGCACCGGGTGCAGATGTGGGCAGCACGCCCCGCGCACCGCGGTGCGGATTCCGGAGTGCGCATCCACTTCGGTCAAGGAAGCGCGGGTCGTTCGACGAGCGCGAGCCACCGACGGACGGGCGCGCGCCTCGGGGGTAGTATTTGCCCCGAGCAATCCACGCGGAGAGGAGCACCGTCCATGGGCGTCGAGTTGTCAGAGGCCTTCAAGCGACTGCTCAAGGATGAGGCGTCTTTCGGCAGTCTCGCCACGATCATGCCCGACGGCTCGCCCCAACTCACGCTGGTGTGGGTCGACACGGACGGTCACCATGTGCTCGTGAACACGATCGACGGATACCAGAAGGTGAGAAACGCTCGCAGGGACGACCGGGTGGCCATGACCGTGCAGAGTCCCGCTCAGCCCGCCTCGCACGTGGCGCTGCGAGGACGAGTCGCCGAGATCACCCGCGAGGGGGCGACGGAGCACGTCGACACCCTGTCGCAGATGTACTTCGGGGGTCCGTATCCATTTCACGCGCTCGGCCCGCGAGTGATCATCAAGATCGAGCCCACCCGCGTGATGGAGCGTCTCGGTGACGACCCATCCGAGCGCAACCCGATGCCTGTGGAAGAGAGCCACTCCTAGCTTCGAAGGATCCGCTCCGCCAGGGGGAAGTCCAATGAGCGAGACGGTCACGCAGCCCGCAGCATTGAACGAGTTCGAGACCGCGATCGATCAGATCAACATCCACGGGCTGTGGCAGATGCCGCCCGGGTTCTTGTCACCGGAGCCCAGCACGCTCGCGATTCCGTGGCGCTGGTCCTGGGAGCAGATCCGAGGGTGCATGGAGCGATCGGCCGACCTTCTCCCCACCGACCACGGCGCCGAACGTCGCGCGTTCGTCTTCATGAACCCGGGCCTCGCACCACGGCCGGGGGTGACGCAGACCATGGCGGCGGGCTTCCAGATGTTCCGACCCGGGGAGACCACCCCGAGTCACCGGCACACGGCCGCGGCGACTCGATTCATCACCTACGGAAGCGGCGCGTATACGACCGTCGGTGGCGACCGATGCACCCTCGACTGGGGCGATTTCATCGTGACCCCGGCGTGGATCTATCACGATCACGGCAACCTCGGCGACCAGGACGTGGGATGGTTCGACGGCATCGACATCCCGTACGTCCATTCTTTGAACGCGGTGTTCTACGAGCCCCTGGGGGGACAGCAGGTGGTCGACAAGCCGGCTGATCACTCCTGGAAGCAGTTCGGAATTGGAGCGCTGCGTCCCACGTGGGTGTCGCGCGAGACCGCGGGAACCTACCCGTTGCTTCGGTGGCATCGCAGTGCGGCAGAGGAGGCGGTCCACAACCTGGTCGACGCTGGCGAGATGACGGAGTTCGATGCCGCCGCCGTCGAGTACATGAACCCCCTCACGGGCCGCTCCTGCCTGCCAACCCTCTCGTGCGGGCTTCAGCTCCTGCCCGCGGGCTTCAAGGGGAAGGCGCATCGGCACACTTCGAGCACGGTGTATGTGGTGCACCGGGGCATCGGCCACTCGATCGTGGGGGGTCAGCGAATCGACTGGAAGGAGGGCGATACGTTCGTCGTCCCGTCCTGGAGTTGGCACGAGCACGTCAACGATTCGCCCGCCGAGGGCGCCTCTCTGTTCTCGCAGAGTGACATTCCCATCTTCCGGTCGGCCGAGCTCTATCGAGAGCAGCCCCTCGAGGAGAATGGCGGGCACCAGGAGGTGCGAAGCACCTTCACCGAGTCGGCTGAGCTGTAGCCAACGCCTTCTCTGGATCACGGGCGGCAACGCTGGCCTGATCCTTGACCGCCGTCTTCGTCAGCGTTGCTCCTCGGTGCGGAGGCGTTCGATGATCGCACCGCCGTCGCTGATCATCTGCACTCCTCCGTCGGTCGAGACTCCGATCTCGATCACCTTGACGAGCTCCTGCCAGGTCGCTCCCGCGCGCCGTGCCGCCCGAGCATGCCAATACGCTGCGTGATGCCCGGCCCGGAGCAGGTGGGCGAACGCGATCAGCTGGGTGGTCTTGACATCGAAGACGTCGGAGTAGAAGCCAACGGCCCTCAGTCGCTCGAAGGCCTCGACGAACTCGGGGGAGACGTTGCTCAGCTCGTCGAACCGCCGACCGGGCACCTCGGGCATGGCCCCGAAGAGATCGAGATAGGTCTGGCGGTAGGCGGCGAGTTCATCGGGCAGCTCGGGCATTGGGTCG
>CAZCYE010000022.1:0-22081 GCA_964502775.1 uncultured Bifidobacteriaceae bacterium
GGCTCCGCGGCGGGGACGCCCGGCGGCGCGCCCACCCCCGAGCCGGAGCCGAGCACCGTGCAGGCTCGGGACCGCCCGGACGGCGGCCACGGCAACACCGTGACCGGATGGGTCGTGCTCCTGGCCGCGATCGTGGTGCTCCCCGTGCTCACCGTCGGCGGCACCATCCTCGGCCTCAAGCGACGGCGGCGAATCCGGCGGCGGCGCGCCACGAGCGACGCGGCGCGCATCGCGGGGGCCTGGGCCGAGACGTTGGACACCCTCCGCGACGGTGGCTTCGACCTCGCACGGTCACGCACGCCCCTCGAGCTGGCCGACGACATGGGCTCGAGGATCGACGTCCCGATCCACGAGCCGCTGTCAGCACTGGCCGGTCGCTACACCGCGACGCGCTACGGCGCCCGGCTGCCCGACTCGGAGTCCGCGCGCCACGCGTGGCTGGAAGCCACCCGCGTGCGGGCGACGCTCGCCGCGGCGTTGCCGATCACACGGAGGATTCGGGCTCACCTCGCGGTCGGAACCCTCCGACGCACGGGTGACGACGCGTAGCGTCTCCCCAGTCGACGCCGATCATCCCGAACCCACGGGGCCGGTCACCCCGAGCCTGCGGGGTGGTCGTGTGCTCCCAGCCCCTGCACGAACGACGCCCGATCGCGCGCGAAGGCTCGCACGTCGGCCTCGACGCCGGCCACCACGCGGTCCACCGCGACGAAGAGCGCGAGCTGTCCGTTGCGCAGCGCGTCGAGCACCTGCCCGTCGTCGTGGCAGGCCCAGACGGAATCGCCGTCGGTGACCACACGCAGCTCGGCCAGGTCGTCGCCCGCCTCGAGGAGCACCTCGACCGCCCGTCGTACGCGCGGCATGGAGAGCCCGGCATCGAGCAGCGAGCGGACCGTGCGCAACACCACGAGATCACGGAACGAATAGGGCTCGGCGCCACCATCGGGCCCGGGGGCCACGAGCCCGATCCGCTGCCAGTATTCGAGCTGGGCCGTGGAGCATCCCGCCAGACGGGTGGCCTGCAAGGCGCTGTACCCCACCGCGACCTCGGACTCAGGACTCTTCGCGATTACGCCGATCGCGCCAGCGGCGACTCGCGTCGCTGAGCGCGCCGCGCAACGACCCTCCACCCATCGAGCCCGAGAGGCTCTCGAGGCCGGCGCGACCCAACTTACGCACGTTGCGCTCGATCACGAGCAGGCTCAACAGCATCACCAGGAATCCCAACACGCCGAGCACCAGCACACTGGTGAACGTGGCGACCAGGAGCGCGAGGCCGGCGACGAACCCCACCAGCGCCCACTTGATCAACCGGGCCGAGTGCCGATACAGCGTCGTGTCCGAGACCTGCTGGACGAGCTTCGGGTCGGTGACCGAGAGGTTGTCCTCGATCTCGCGAAGGATCCGCTGTTCGTCTTCGGAAAGGGGCATGGCGCGCCCATTGTCGCGCACGAACCACTCCCCCTCAACGGCGGGGTGCGGCTCGGTGGCGACCTTCCGCCGTACTGGACTTCTCCGAGTCGTCCCCTACCCTGGCGGAATGGCGAAACAGAAGTCGAAGCACCAGGCCACCTCGGAACCGACGGCAGCAGGAGGTTCAGGCGGCCCGGCGGGCAAGAAGCAGAAGCGCAGGGCACGCAAGAACGCCAAGGGCAGATAGCCACAAGTCGGGCGGTGCCGCGCCCCTACGATCGAGCGCCATGAGCCCCCAGCGCCCCGAGGATCGGGACGCGAACACACCCGGCGACGAGGCGGGCTCTCCCGAGGGTGGCCTCCCAGCCGGCGTTCCCTCGCGTGCCGCATTCCTCCTGGCGTTCGGCAGCGTCGTGCTCGCGGGTGTGCTCGGTGGCGTGATCGGCTTCGGGCTCGTGGACCTGAGCTGTACGCGCAACTGCGAGGGATCACAGCTCCTGGGCACGCTCGCCGGGGCGGTGCTGGGCGCCGCCGGCGTGGGCGTGGTGGCCGTCCTGGTACTGAGGGCGATGTCGGAGTGGAAGCGACGCTCGCGCGCCGGTTGAGGTCATCCGCGAGCCCGGATCGAGATGGGTGATCGCGTCGGGCGTCACGGAACCGCGGGACCGAGCGTGAGGCGCCGGAACGCCTCCGCATGGGCGACCCCGACCGCGCCCCCCGCGTTGCGTGCGCTCTCCCGGATGAACTCCCCCAACCACTCGCTCCCCTCGGACAGCTGGCTCGCATGGCGGAACACCGCGTCGATCTTCTGCTCGAGCGTGGCCACGATGTCCACCCAGCAGTTCGGCTCGAGGGTGGCCGAGAGCAACACCGTCTGGACGCGGTGGACCTCCAGCCCCGCTCGATGGTGCTCGGGGAAGTAGTTCGGGTTGGCGGCCGCGGGCGCGACCGCGTCGAGCGTGGCCCAACCGATCACACGGTGGTCATGGTGGTTGAAGTACGAGTCGCCGAAGAACACCGCGGTGGGATCCGGGCAGACCACCACGTCAGGGCGGAGCTCACGCAGGTAGCGCGTGATCTCGCGCCGCAGCTCCTGGTCGTCGGGGAGCTCGCCGTCGGGATACGGCAGGTTGAAGTGTCCCGCGAGCCCGAGCGCCTCGGTCGCCGCCGCGGTCTCCTCGAGACGCAGACGGGCGAGGGCATCGGCGTCGACCCGGGGCTGTGCGCTCCCCTTGTCGCCCCGGGTCGCGATGAGCACCCACACCTGGGCGCCGGCCCCGGCCCACCGGGCGAGCGTTCCGCCCGCGGCAATCTGCGGGTCGTCGGGATGCGCGTAGACCGCCAGCACGCGCGCCGGCGTCTCGTCGAGCAGCGGGCTCACGCGCCCACCGGCCGGAACAGGCCCTCTTGCATCACGGTGACCGCGAGGGCACCGTCACGGCGGAACACATGGCCCAGGGCGAGCCCGCGCGCGCCCGACGCCGACGGGCTGAGCTGGTGGTACAGCAGCCATTCGTCGGCCCGGCACGGACGGTGGAACCACATCGCGTGGTCGAGACTCGCCATCATCACCCCGCCCCGTCCGGGCCCGATTGCGTGCGGCATCGTCACCGTGTCCAGCAACGTGAGATCGCAGGCGTAGGCGACCACGCACGCATGCAGCAGCGCCCCATCGGGCATGCCGGCCACGGCTCGGATCCACACATCCTGCACCGCCTCCCGGGGAGCGGCCGAGAGCCAGTGCGGCTCACCCACCCATCTCGACTCGATCGCGGGTGGGCGGACCAGATGCTCCCGAACCTCGGGCCCCAACTGCTCGAGCGCCGGCTCCACGTGCTCGGCCCAGGTCGGCAACGACTCGGGGTCGGGAACATCGGGCATGGGCATCGCGTGGTCGTATCCCGGCTCGTCGACCTGGAAGGAGGCCGCAAGGTTGAAGATCGCCTCACCGTGCTGGATCGCCACCACACGTCGCGTGGTGAAGGACCTGCCGTCGCGGATGCGGTCCACGTCGTAGACGATCGGGATCGCGGGATCGCCCGGCCGCAGGAAGTAAGCGTGCAGCGAGTGCACACGGCGGTCGTCGCCGACCGTGCGACCGGCGGCCACGAGCGCCTGGGCCGCGACCTGGCCTCCGAAGACCCGCTGACGGTGGTCGTCGGGACTGACACCTCGGAAGATGTTGACTTCGAGCCGCTCGACGTCGAGCAGCGCGAGCAATTCGGCCATCGCGGCCGACGCCTCCTCCGCCGCGACATCGCCGGTCCGGCCGGGGCCTCCGGTACGGCCCGCGCCGGTATTGGAATCGGCCACTCGGATGGAGGCTAGTGCCGGGCCCGACGAGACCCGCCCGCCCGCGGCCTCCCTACCCGAAGAACACCGCCGCGTCATCGAGCAGCGCGGGAGGAACCGTCTTGAGCTCGCGGACCGCGTCAACGATCGGAACCCGCGCGATCTCCGTGCCGTGCAGCGCGGTCATCGTCATGAAGTCTCCGTCATGGATGGCATCGATCGCGTCGAGTCCGAGCCGGGTCGCGAGCACGCGATCCATGACGGTCGGGCTGCCACCCCGGAGGACGTGCCCGAGGATCGTCACCCGCGTCTCGTACCCGGTGCGCCGCTCGATCTCGGGACCCAGCATGGTCCCGATGCCCCCGAGCCGGACGTGGCCGAACTCGTCGACGCCGGGCTCGGCCACCACGAGCGTGCCCTCCCGCGGCTCCGCACCTTCGGCCACCACGATGATCGAGAACCCCGCGCCCCGGGCGTGGCGTCGGTGGAGCTGCTCACACACCTCGTCGAGGTCGAAGGGGCGCTCCGGTACGAGGATCACGTCGGCGCCACCGCCCAGGCCGGACCACAGCGCGAGCCACCCGGCATGGCGCCCCATGACCTCGATCACCATGACCCGGTCATGGCTCTCCGCGGTGGTGTGGAGGCGGTCGATGGCGTCGCACGCAGTCTGCACCGCGGTGTCGAAGCCGATCGTGACGTCGGTGGCCGACAGGTCGTTGTCGATCGTCTTGGGAACGCCCACCACTTTCACGCCGTCGGCGCCGAGGCGGGCCGCGACACCCAGCGTGTCCTCACCGCCGATGGCGACGAGCGCATCGATCCGGCTGGCGGCCACGGTCGCGCGCAGGGCGTCGACGCCCCCCTCGTGCCGGTAGGGATTGGTGCGGGACGTGCCGAGGATCGTGCCGCCGCGATGCAGGATGCCTCGGGTGTTGGCAACGGTCAGGTCGACCGAATCGCCCTCGATGAGGCCTCGCCAACCATGGCGGAACCCCACCATCTCGTCGCCGAGCCGGGTGCCCTTGCGAACGAGGGCGCGGATCGCCGCGTTGAGACCCGGGCAATCGCCACCCCCGGTGAGCAGACCGATCCTGATCATCTGGTCTGTCATCTTGGTCCTGAGTGATCCTGAGTGGTCCTGATCGCGCTTCTCGCCGGTCGCGAGTTCGCGCGAGCGCGCTGAGGTGCCCGAGGCTAACAATCTCGGGCGTTCCGGAGGCTCGGGGCCGCACGAAAGACCCGAACGCGCCACAGCCGGCCGGTACCCTTCGATCGCATGACAGCAGTCGCCGCGCCGGGCCTGAGGAATGGTGCGCTCCTCGACGGCGAGGAGGTCACGCACCGCGGGCGCTGCTGGGCGGCACGACTGCGTCCTGGTGTACCCCTGATGTTCCTCTCCCGGCGCCAGGCACTCATGGTGCTCACAGATCGACGCCTGCTCGTGTTGGCCCGCGTGCGCGCCACGGAGCTCCTGGAGCGCGACCTCGTCATCGGGAAGCGCTACGACGGCTTCCACCTCGAGCGCGTGCGTCGAGCTCGGCCCCTGCTCCAACTCGTCGTCCGCACGGTGGGCGGCGCCCGGATGGTCTTCGAGTTCGGTCCCAACGCTCGCTCGATGGGGCTCGCGCTGCTGGACCGCCTGACCGGCCTACCCGGCCTACCCGGCCTACCCGGTGGCCCGGGCGCGGCGGCTTCGGCACCACCGGCCATGCCGGCCATGTCGGGCTCGCCCGGCGCACCCGGCACCCCCGGCTCGGCGGTCGACGAGGCGGCGTTCTGGGGCGAGCGCTGAACTCAACTGAGTCGAGCCGCGCCCCGCGTGGCGTCAGCCCAACTTGGTGAGCGCCCGGCGCATCCCGCGCACCGCCTGGCTGATCCGCTGCTCGTTCTCGACGAGCGCGAACCGCACGAAGCCCTCGCCGCCCGGACCGAAGCCCACGCCGGGTGAGACCGCCACCTTGGCCTCGGCGACGAGCATCTTGGCGAACTCGAGACTGCCCAGCTCCTCGTAGGGCGCGGGGATGGGCGCCCACACGAACATCGTGGCCCGCGGCGCCTCGACGTGCCATCCAACCCGCGCCATGCCCTCGATGAGCAGATCCCGCCGGCCGCGATAGATCGCGTTCACTTCGCGCGGGTAGTCCGGCGCCTCGTTCATGGCCACGATCGACGCGATCTGGATCGGCTGGAACGTCCCGTAGTCGAGATAGCTCTTGAGCCGGGCCAGCGCGTCCACCACCTCCGCGTTCCCGAGCAGGAAGCCGACGCGCCATCCCGCCATCGAGAACGACTTCGTGAGCGTGTACAGCTCGACCGCGACATCGGTCGCACCGGGCACCTGGAGGATGGACGGCGGGTCGTAGCCGTCGAAGCCCATGTCCGCGTAGGCGAAGTCGTGCACCAGCAGCACCTCACGCTCGCGGGCGAACTCCACCATGCGAGTCATGAACTCCAGGTCGACCGTCGTGGTCGTCGGGTTGTGCGGGAACGACAGCACCACGACGCGGGGCCGGGGCCGGGACTCCTCCCAAGATTCGAGCAGGTTCTCGAAGAAGTCCTGATCGGGACCGAGACGTACGTGGCGGACCTCGGCGCCCGCGAGGATGGGCCCCCAGTTGTGGATCGGGTACGAGGGGCTCGGCACCATGGCTGCGTCGCCGGGGCCGAGCACGGCCCACATCAGGTGGGAGAAGCCCTCCTTGGCGCCGATCGCGGCGCAGGCCTGGGTGTCGGGATCGAGCTCTACGCCGAAGCGCCGTTGGTACAAGTCGGTGATGGCGAGGCGGAGTTTGGGGATGCCCCGGCTCGCCGAGTACCGATGGTTGCGCGGGTTGCGCACCGCCTCGCAGAGCTTCTCCACCGCGACATCGGGAGAGGGGACGTCCGGATTGCCGAAGCCGAGGTCGATGATGTCTTCGCCGGCGCGCCGCGCGTCCATCTTGAGCGCGTCGATCGTGGCGAACACGTACGGCGGAAGCGCGCCGATGCGACGGAACTCCACCCGCGCACCGTACCAGCCACGTCCCGATCACCGGGTCGAGTTGGGCGCGCGCATGCCCCGCGCGCCGCTGCGTCAGCAGGCGGCGAGCGCGGGGACGACCTCCTCCCCCAGCACCACGGCGTTGGCCGGATCCGAGGGGTCGAGCGGCGCGACGACCGCCCACGCCGCACCGGCGTCCCGATAGCGGGCCAGCGCGTGCGCGAGCGAGCTCGGCCCGCCGACCAGGGTGCCGCGGTCCGCCCCGAGCCGCTCGGCCTTGGCCCGTGCCCGCTTGTCGTCGCCCGCGAGTACGACCACGCCTCCCCACGAGCAGTCGAACGGCGTGCGCGCGGCGCTCGAGCGCACCGATCGCGCCCGGGACTCGAACGACTCGACGCTCAGGCCCCACGCGTTCCAACCATCGGCCTCGGCGCTCGCCACCGCGCGCACGGCACGGGCGGTGCCGCCGACCCACACTGGGAAGCCCCGATCGCGCGCGGCTCGCACTGTGTCGCGCAGGCAGGCGACGCGCTCATCCACGCTGCCGAACCCGAGCCCGAAGGTCTCGTTCTCCTGGCGGCTCTCGGAATCCCCGGCGCCGATCGCGGCCACCAGACGACCCGGCGCGAGCCGCTCGACCGTGCCGAGCCCGGTCGCGAGCGAGACCGCGGGGCGGAGCCACGCGCGTGCAACCAGGGTCCCCACCTGCACGCGCCGGGTGCTCGCGGCCACCGCGCCCAGCAGGGCGAGACACTCGAGCGCCGGTCGACGGTGCCCGTCCCTCGCGAACCGGAAGAGATGGTCGTAGACGAACACGCCGTCCACGCCGGCGTCGTCCGCGGCCTGGGCCACGGCGATCGGCACGCCCGGATCACTCGAGAACGACGGCAGGGCCAGCCCCACCTTCACGCGACGAGCCCCCGAGCCAGGGCGGCCGCGCCCACCACTCCGGCACGGTCCCCCAGCATCGCGGCCACCACGGGCACCGGCGCCCGCCGACGCGCGGCTTGGACCCGGTCGGTGAACGCGCGCCGAATCGGCTCGAGCACCACGTCGCCGAGGGCCACGATCCCGCCCGACACGACCACGAGCGCCGGGTCCAGCACGTTGACCAGCCCCGCGAACCCGATCGCGACGTCGACCGCCCAGGCCTCCAGGATCTCCACACCGTCCGGCTCCCCGGCGCGGGCCGACTCGCCTACGTGCACCCCCGTGACCGCGTCCACCTCACCACCCGCGCGCGCCAGGACCGCAGGTGCCCGACCCGTGGCCGCAGCGCGGCGCGCCCGGGCGCCGAGCCCGGTGCCCGAGGCCACCACCTCCCAGTGCCCTGGCTCCCCGCACGCACAGCGACCGGCGAGGGGGTCGAACTGCCAGTGACCCACCTCACCCGCGAAGCCCTGGCTCCCGCGGTAGAGCCGGCCGCCGATCACGATGCCACCCCCCACGCCGGTACCGAGGGTGATCACCAGCGCGTGCTCCACACCGCGAGCCGCGCCATGGCACACCTCGCCCCAGGCCGCGACGTTGGCGTCGTTGTCGACCACGACGGGCAGCGCCAAGGCGTCGACGAGCTCGGCGCGCAGCGCCACCTGGGCCAGCGCCGGCGTGTTCGGCGCGTGATAGACGACGCCGTCGCCGTCCACCAGTCCCGCGGCCCCGACACCCACCGCGACGACCGGCGCCTGTCCTCTACCGACGTGGCTCGCCAGCCGCACGATCGTGCTGCGCAGTTCGGCAAACGTGGGTGGGGTCGCCTCCCGCGCCTCGGCCAGCACCGACCCCGCGCCGTCCACCACCGCAACCCGCGAATTCGTACCGCCGAGGTCGATGCCCAGGGTGGGCCCGGAGCTCACTCGGTGCGATCGAGGTGGTGCACGTTGCTGGGCCCGCCGGCACCTTCGCCCGCGCGTGCCTCGCGCACCTGCTGCTGCTCGCGCACGACCCTCGCGGTGGCGTCCACGAGCGCCTCCGCCGCGAGCAACAGCTCGCGGGCCGCATTCACCACGTGATCCGCCACCTCAGGACCCGCGTCGAGCAGCGCGTCCACGATCGAATCGAAGACGCTCGGGAGTGACGCCGCGCCCGTCGTGGGCTCGGGCCCCAGATCGCCGGTGCCCAGATCGTCAGTGCCGGGATCGCCGGTGCCGGGGGAATGCGGATCCGAGTGCTCGTCGCGCGCCGGCTCCATCAGGTCTCCTCATCGGACGTTGGACCGTGGTGCCGGTATACCAAATCGCTCCGGCTCGTGCCGTGGCCGGTTCCGGGGCTTGCTCGCCGGCCCGAGCTCCGGGTCGGGAATCGGCCGTGGCGCGCGCCCCACAGCCCGACCAGGGCGAGCGGGAGCATCGGCACCAGCACGCCGAAGGGGTTCGCCACCGCGGTGCCCGCCGCGATCGCCAACGACACGCCGGTCGCCCCGAAGAGGTGCGGCCGCACCCCCCGGGGAGCTGGTCCCTGGAACAGGAAGAGGGTCACGACCGCGATGTCGTCGCCCTGGGAGTTGCGGACCAACGCGGTGAAGAAGGCCCAGAGCCACACGCCGATCGAGACGAAGAACAGCGCGAGCGCGGCCCCGATGGCCACGCTGTCGAGCGACCCCAGGCCCGCCGCGGCCGGGATCGCCGTCACGGCGAAGATCGCGTCCGCGACCCACGCGGCCCCGACGATCGCGCGCCCCGGGTGGGCGGCCTCGCCGCTCCGGCCGTCACCATCGCGATCACCACCGGCATCACCAGCGGCATTCGGATCGCGGCCCACGCGGCCCAGGGTACCGGCGACTCAGACCGGCAGCTCAGACCGGCCCGAGCACGCGCAGGTCGCCGGCCGCGAGCGGTGCCAGCCGGCGCGCGAGCACCTCGTACGAGAGCTCGGTGCTGGCCCGAGCACGCGCGGCATGGCCCAGTCGCTCGGCCAGCGCCGCGTCGCCGAGCACGCGCGCGAGGGCGGCGCGCACCTCGGCGACGTCGGTGGGGTCGACGACGAACCCCGTCACTCCGTCGACGACCGCCTCGTGCGCGCCACCGCTGCGTCCGGCCACGGCCGGAACACCCGCCGCCGCCGCCTCCAGGAACACGATGCCGAAGCCTTCGGCCTCGAGCGCACCCCAACGATCCCGGCACGGCATCGCGAACACGTCCGCACATCCGTACAGCGCGGGCAGCCACTCGTCATCGACTCGGCCGAGGAAGTGCACCCGGTCGGAGATGGGTGCCGCGCGTCGCTCCAGTCGCGCGCGATCCCGCCCCGCGCCCGCGATCACCACCTGCACGCCGTCGAGCCCGCGCACCGCGTCGAGCAGGACATCGAAGCCCTTGCGGGGCACGAGACGGCTCACCCCCAGGACGAGCGGACGGTCGACGGCCACGCCGAAGTGAGCCCGAGCGGCGCGCCGGGCCTCGTCATCGAGGGGGCGGAACCGGCCGGCGTCGACCCCGGGGGGCACGACGAGCGTCGGCACCTCCCGGCCGGCCACCCGGGCCACCTGCCTCGCGGTCCAATGCCCCGCCGCCACCACGCCCTCGACCGATCTCAGGACACGCCGAGCGAACGGACGCGTGAGCGGGAGGCGACCGTAGACGGTGACCTCGGCGCCGTGCGCGACCACGACCCGGGGAGCGGCGCGCACGCCCGACGACACCGCACCGAGCGGCAGCATCGGGTCGAGGAACACGACGGCCGCGCCCACGTCTCGCGCGAGGCGGTCGATCCGGTGTGCGAGCCCCGGTGTGGGCAGGAGCACCGGGGCGCGCACCCGCTCCATCCGGAAGGCCTGCGCGGCGTCGAACGCGCTGGCGTCGCGGTGCGGCGTGGTGAGCACCGTCGTCTCCGTCGGCGGCAATCGGCGCCACAGCTCGTGGAGGTAGGTCTGGATCCCCCCGATCTTCGGTGGGAAGTCGTTGGTGACGAGCAACGAGGCCATCCCGGCGAACCGTCAGCGCGGTCCGGTCACGCCCGCCTCGACGAGCGCGATCGCGTCGTCGAGGCTGGCGCGATCGGCGACAAGGCGGTAGAGGCGGGCGATCACGGCCGGGCGCGAGAAGCCCACGGCGCCCACGAGCCGGCCCTCCCGGCCCACCACCGCCACGAAGCGGCGCTCGGCGAGCGAGCCGTGCACCACGCGGATCTCGTCGTCGCCCCGCACGTGCCCGAGCACCTGGATCTTGGTGTCGTACTGGTCGGACCACACGTAGGGCACGGGCGCGTACGGCTCGGCGTCCTCGTCGCGCACGAGCAGGCGCCGCGCCGCCGCGGCGCCCTGATCGGCGGCGTTGGTCCAGTGCTCGAGCCGCATCAGCTCGCCGTCGAACAACAGGTTGGGCCACCGGCACACGTCCCCCGCGACCACGACCCCCGGTGCCGCGACGCAGGTCGCGTCGCACACCACGCCGTCGTCGAGGGTGAGACCCGAGCCCTCGAGCCAGTCGACGGCCGGGCTCACCCCCACGCCGACCACCACGAGGTCGGCCTCGACCGCGTTGCCGTCCGCGAGCCGCACGCGCTCGACCCGCGCCGTCCCCTCGAGGGCCGCGACACCGGTGCCGGTGCGCAGGTCGACGCCGTGGTCACGATGCAACGCCGCGAGCGTGGCGCCGAGGACCGGACCGAGACCGCGGACCAGCGGTACGTCGGCCGCCTCGAGCACCGTGACCGCGAGGCCGCGACGCGTGCACGTCGCGGCCACCTCGGAGCCGATGAACCCGGCCCCTACGACCACGAGGCGGCGCGCCCGGGTCGCCTCGTCGCGGATCGCGAGGGCATCGTCCAGCGTGCGGAGGGTATGGATGCCGGCCAACGGCGGGGTATCGGGCAAGGTCCGAGGGATCGCGCCGGTGGCGATCACGAGCCCGTCGTAGTCGAGCCGGGCGCCGTCGTCGAGCGTCACCACCCGGGCGTCGGGATCGAGCGCGACCGCCCGGCGACCCAGCCTCAGATCGAGGTTGAGGTCGTCGTAGTCGTCGCGCAGCTGCGTGCGCTCGGGCTCCCAGTCCCCGGCCAGCACCTGCTTCGACAACGGCGGACGGTCGTACGGGAGTCGGTGCTCGGCCCCCACCAGCACGACCGCGCCGTCGTAGCCACCGGCGCGCAACGCCTCGGCGGCGCGCAGCCCCGCCAGGGACGCGCCCACGATCACGATGCGATCGCCGGCGATGCGTGGATCCAAGCCGTCCGCCGCGCCCATCGGGCGCTGACGTTACCGACCTCTTGGCCCTCTTGGCCGTGCCGGCGAAAAAGGTGAGGGTCCGGCCCCGGGGGAGGACCGGACCCTCGTGACACCTGGCGATGTCGGGACGGGGGGCGTCCCGAGCGCCCATGGCGTCAGGCTCGACTGCCGGTACCCGGTGGTACCACTCGGCGATACCACTCGGAGTGGTACAGGCAACACCACAATTATACGCCCGGAGCCGGGCGAAATGACACCTCTCCGGGCGTGATTCCGGACCCAGGCTCAACCCTGGGCCACGGCGTTGGCTAGAAGACCAGCTCCCAGAGCGCGTACCAGAGCGCGGTGAGCACGAGCCCTGCCCCGAGGGTGCGCCGATGGTCGTCGTAGATCCAGTTCGTGAGGTTCTGGGCCCGTCCGCCGATGAGGCCGAGGCAGTTGAGTTCGAGCACGGCCCAGAGCACGACCGTGACCCCCCAGTAGATCCCGCGGTCCGACGCCGTGTCGTAGGCACCGGACCCGAAGAAGTGGCCGGTGCCGATCATGAAGCCGAGCATCGGCAGCGAGAAGATGGTGTTCTGGCGCGACGCCAGCAGCGCGCGCCGCCCGGCGTCGGCGGCGGCCGGGTCGGCCGTGCCCCCCGCGGCGACGTTGCGCGCGTTGGCGATCACCTTCTTCTGGTTGGGCCAGATCACGAGCCACACGTTGAGGAACATCGTGATGCCGAGCAGCATGCCGGTGGCGATGCTGATCCCGGCGGCCGACCTGAAGTACTCGTCGGTGAGGAACGTCCCGTCACCTTCGCTCCCCTGGGGGATGAGCCCGAGGAGGAGGCCGAACAGGAGCGTGGCGACGGCAGCCCAACGGAACCACCACAGGGCCCGGGAGGCGAGCTTGTCGAGAGCGTTGTTGCGCGCGCCCGCTTCCATCTGCGCGAACGCCGGCACCTGCACGAAGTTGAAGTAGTAGAGCAGGCCGATCCACGCGATCCCGGCGAGCACGTGGCCCCAGCGGGAGAGGAAGTGGAGTCCGAAGTTGTCGAAGATCTCCAGCGCGAGCATTTTCGACCCCCTGTCCGTCACGCGTCCAGCGACCGCGGTTCCGGCGGCAACCTAGCACCACGCCCACGAGACCGCCGCGGATCGCCGGACCGCCACGGACCGCCACGGATCGCCGCGGACCGCCGCCCCCCCCGAGCGCGCCCCCCACATGGCGCCGGCGATGACGCAGAGGGTGCGGACGCGTGACGCCGGGACGCGCCCGGGGTCAGTGCCCGGCAGGCCTGCTCGACGTGCGCGTCGCGCTCAGCCAGCCCGATGCACCCGATGCACCCGATGCGCCGGATACGCCGATCACGCCCCGCTCTCGCCCGCCCCGCCCGGGCGAGCACGAAAGGACCCACCATGCAACGACTCCGCGCCCGCCTCGTGTCCGTCACCACGCTCGTCACCACGCTCCTCACCGCGCTCGTCACTGGGGCCCTCGGCAGCGGCCTGGCTGCCCCCCGGACCGCGGGTGCAGCCCCGGCCGAGCCTCCCGTCGTGCAGCCTCCGACCGTGGCCCCCCGCCAGTCGTCCCCCGCGCCCGAGCCCGCAACCCCGCCCGCGACGTCAGCGCCGGATGTGCGCGGCGGCCACGCCGCTCCCGATCAGCACGTTCCCAGCCCGGACGCTCCTGGGCAGGACACTGGGAGCGAGGCCCCGGCACCCGGGCATCCCACGGTGCGCAGCGGGCGTGCCGGAGCGGTGCCCTCCGCCACCCCGGACCCCGACCCTGGCCTCGGTGCGGCTCCGGGTGGGCTCGACCCGTTCGACGCTCCGGCGCCCCCTTCTTCTGAATCGCCCGCTTCGGCACCCTCTCCTTCGTCGTCCTCCACCCCCTGGGACCCGGACCCGGTTGCCGGCGCGGGTACCGGTGAGGACGGCCCCGGCGATCCAGGATCCGCCCGCCCGGGCCGAGCCGCCGGCGCAGCCGGACCGGGCGGAGATGATGGCCAAGACCCGACCGCGGCCGGTGCGGAAGCCGCACCGCGCACCTCGTCGGCCGGTGCCACCACGCCGGTGGCGGCGCGCACGCACGTGATCGTCGCCGGCGAGCATCTCTGGTCGATCGCGGCCGCGCGGGTGGCCGCGTCGTCGGGTCGGTCGGCCGAGGCGGTGCCCGTCCCCGAGGTGGCGGCCTACTGGCAGCGCCTCTGTGCCGCCAACCGTCACCGGATCCGATCCGGTGACGTCAACCTCGTGTTCCCGGGCGAGGTGCTCGAGCTCCCCGCACCCTGACCGGCGCGCTCAGTCCGGCGCGCTCAGGCCGGCGCGCTCAGGCCGGTGACTGCAGGAGGTCGAGCACGGCGTCGTGGAGCCGGGCGTTGGTGGTGACGCACTCGCCGCCCTCCCGCCAACCGTCGCCCGATCGGTCGCTGATGCGCCCACCCGCCTCCTCCACGATCGGGCGCAGGGCGGCGACGTCCCACAGCGCGAGCGCCGGCTCCACCATCACGTCGAGCGCGCCCTCGGCGACGAGCACGTGGCCCCAGAAGTCCACGAAGCCCACCGCGCGCCAGCAGCGCTCGGTGAGGGTCTGCACGCCGGCGGCGAGGCCTACGGGCGCGAACTCCCGGAGCGCGTCGGTCGACACGTGCGCGTCCGACAGGTCGCTCACCTCCGACACGCGGATCGGCGCGCCGTCGGCAAAGGCACCGCCTCCCCGCCGTGCCCACCAGCGCCGCCCCAGCGCGGGGGCCGACACGACCCCGACCACACTCTCGCCCTGCACCTCCAGCGCGATCAATGTCGCCCACGCCGGCACCCCCCGGACGAAGCTCTTGGTGCCGTCGATGGGATCGAGCACCCAGCGCCGGTCGCCGGCTTCTCCGGCTCTCCCGGCTCCGGTTCGGGCCCCGAGCTCCTCGCCGAGGATGCCGTCGTCGGGGCGCGCCCTCGCGATGCGAGCGCGCAGCTCGACCTCCACGGCCCGGTCGGCGTCGGTCACGGGCGTGAGGTCCGGCTTGTGCTCGACGTGGAGGTGCTGGTCACCGAAGGACGCCAGCGTGATCTCGTCGGCGGCGTCAGCTAGCTCGAGCGCCAGCAGGAGATCCGACTCGATCCCGGAAGCCGGATCGATCCCGGGAGCCGGATCGATCCCGGGAGACGGCTCGCCGTCGGCATTCGCCGGTCGCGGCGCGGGGCGCCGGGTTGTACTCACTCGAGCGTCGCCTCCCACACGGCTCGCACGTCTCTGGTGGCCGTATCGATCGTAGGCGTAGGGCGCGCTGGGTACCCTCGAGCGGTGCGGATCGCCGCGCTCGACCTGGGCACGAACTCGTTCCACCTCCTCGTCGCGGACGCCCATCCCGATGGCCATTTCGAGGCCATCACCCGGGAGAAGACGATGATCCGCCTAGGCGACGTCGTCGCCCGCGAAGGGCGGATCACCGACGCAGCCGCCGACATCGCCGTCCAGACCGTTCATCGCTTCAAGCTCCTCGCGGACGCGGCGGGCGCTACCGAGCTGCACGCGTGCGCCACGAGCGCGATCCGCCGCGCCGCCAACGGCGACGCACTCGTGGATCGGATCAGTGCCGAGACCGGCGTCGAGGTCGAGGTCATCAGCGGCCGCCACGAGGCGGAGCTGATCTTCGGTGCCATCCGGTCCGCGGTGCTGCTGGAGCCACCACCGGCTCTGTGCTTCGACCTCGGCGGAGGCAGCCTCGAGATCATGGTGGGTGACGCCGGCGGTCTGCGCTGGGCCACGAGCGAGAACCTCGGGGTGGGCCGTCTCACCGCCGACTTCGTGCACAGCGACCCGCTGTCGAAAGACGACCGCCGGAGGTTGCGCGCGCACCTCGTGTCCGTGCTCGGCCCGATCGCCGACGTGGTGGCGCGCTTCGAGCCCAAGACGTTCGTCGGCAGCAGCGGCACACTGGAAGCACTGGCGCGCATGGTGGTCGAACGCAGGGCCGCCGACGTCCCGGTATCGATCAACCAGCTCAGCTTCACGCGCGACGAGTTCTGGCCGCTGCACAAGCTCGTCGTGGCGTCACCCGCGAACGAGCGGCTCCGACTCCCCGGTCTGGAAGCCCGGCGCGTGGACCTGATCGCCGCCGGCTCGCTCGTGCTCGCGACCGCGATGGATCTGTTCGGGTTCGAGGAGCTCACGATCAGCGAGTGGGCGCTGCGCGAAGGCATGATCCTCGACGTCATCGGCCGTCACGATCCCGACCACTGGTCGGACGATCCCCGGGCGCTGCGGCGGGCCTCGGTGCAGCGGCTCGCACGGCGCTACAACGCCAACGAGGACCACGCGCGTCACGTCGCCCGCCTCGCGCTGGAGATCTTCGACCAGCTCCAACCCCTCCACATGCTCGGCACCCGTGAGCGCGAGCTCCTGGAGTACGCGGCGCTGCTGCACGACGTGGGCGAGCACGTGTCGACCACTGGGCACCACCGCCATGGCGCTTACCTCATTCGCCACGGCCAGCTGCGGGGCTTCGACCCGGCCGAGGTGCAGCTGCTCGCCGCGCTCGCCCGCTGGCATCGCCGCGGGGAGCCTCGCCCGGCCGAGGAGTTCGACCAGGTCGACCGCCAGCAGCTGCGCCGGCTCGCCGCCATCCTGCGCCTGGCCGACGGCCTCGACCGCGGCCGGAGCGCGGCCGTCGAGGGCGTGGACGTTCGGGCCGGGGTGTCCCTCGTGGTGATGGCGCTGCGCGCCCGGGCCGAGGTCGAGCTCGAGCTCTGGGGCGCCCGGCGCAAGCGCGGGCTGTTCGAGGAGGTCTTCGGGCGCGACCTCGAGTTCACCGTGGCCCCGACCCGCGGCGCGTCGCTGGCCACGGATGCCGGGCCGTGACGGAGCCGCCGGTCCGACCCGAGGCACGCGACCCGCGGCCGCTCGTGGTCCATCTCGTGGTGGACACCGCGGTGGTGTTCCTCGCCACCGCGGTGGCCGCGGTGTTCTTCGGGGCCGAGTGGTGGGTCGTGCTCGCGATCTCGGCCGGTGTGGGCGCGGTCGCGGCGCCGTACACCCGACGGGCCGAGGCCAGGGCCCTCGCGGCGCGGCGCCGCACCGAGTGATTGCGCAGTGGCGGAAGCGTGACCCGGCGTGACGGAGGCGTTGCGCACTCCTCCGTCAGCAGCGAGTCCCGCGCCGGGGTAGCTCGAGCTCCACGAGGTACCGCGCAACGAGTCCGTCGACGCACGCGCTCCCGGTGGCAAAGGCCGTGTGCTGGAAGCCGTCGACCACGACCAGGCGCGCCGAGCCCAGCGCGCGGGTGAGCGACCGCGCCCAGGCCAGGGGCGTCGCCGGATCCTTCGTGGTGCCGAGCACCAGGATCGGACGAGTCCGGGGCGCGCGCCAAGGCTCACGCGCCTCGGTGGGCACCGGCCAGAACGCACACGGAATGCTGTTGTTCACGATGGATCGGCCGAGGCGCGGCGCGGCTCGGCCAGCCGCGGCTTCGATGGCGCGCAATCCCTCGACCCCCCCGAACGCGGGACCGTCGAGGCACGAGATGGCGAAGAACGACTCCTGCGCGGCGCTGTAGGTCCCGTCGGGCTCGCGTCCCGTGTAGCTGTCCGCGTACCCGAGCATGGTCCTTCCCGATCCGCCGCTGGCGGCGTCGAGCGAGTTCGCCAGCGCGGGCCAGGCCACACGCCCCGAGTAGAGCAACGTCGCCACGCCGAGGTCGAAGAGCGTCCCGTTGAGGCGGCCCTCGGGAGAGGCGATCTCCCCGGCTTCGGCGCGGCGCCGAAGCTCGTCATAGGCGTCGCCCGGATCGCCGTCACCGCTGAACGCGCAGCGATCCCCCCGCGTGCACCAGCGCAGGAAGGCCTCCAATGACCCCTCGAAGCCCAGCGCCTGCTCGACGGCGGAGTCGGCCGCATCGAGGTCGGGATCGATCGCGCCGTCGAGCACCAGCGCGCGCACGCGATCGGGGAACTGCTCCGCGTACAGCGCTCCGAGGTAGGTGCCGTACGAGTAGCCCACGTAGGTGAGCTGCTCGTCGCCGAGAGCAGCCCGGATGCGGTCGAGATCGCGCGCCGTGCGCGCCGTGGACAGGTACGGGAGCAGGGCACCGCCCGCGCGCGCACACGAGTCGGCGAAGGCGGCACCGCCCGCTTCCAAAGCTCGACGCTCATGTTCGTCGTCGGGATCGAAGTCGAGTGCGTAGAACCCGTCGAGATCGTCCGTGCAGTCGACGGCGGCACTGGAGCCCACGCCACGGGGATCGAAGCCGACGATGTCGAAGCGGTCGCGGACCCGGGGGGGAAACGCCGCCGCGGCCGCGACCACGAACTCGACGCCCGACGCGCCCGGTCCGCCGGGGTTCACCACCAGCGACCCGATCCGCGGACCCCGGGCCGGGATGCGGGTCAGTCCCAGCTCGATGGTGGGGCCGTCCGGGACCGCGTCGTCGATCGGGACCTCCAGGCGTGCGCACTGCGCGCGCCCACAGCGCATCCACGTCAGCGCACCGGGCCCGAGCTCGCCTCGGGGAGCGCCGGTGATCGACGAGGCGGTGACCGGCGAGGCCATGATCGGCGTCGGAGCCATGGGGCGCTCGGCGCGCGCCGACGACGCGCTCGCCCCCGGCCCCGCGACGCCCATGCCCATCACGAGCGCCAGCGCACTCGCCGTCACCACCGGCCGGTGGTAGCGCGACATCAGGGCCCCGATCAGGGGGTGCGGTCGAGCCGCCACTGGTCCTCCCCGAGCCACAGGCGGTCGCGCGGCCCCGGGAGGTCGGTGTCGCCGGTGTCGAACCCCGCGTCACCCGCCCACAGCGCGGCGGGGCCCGAGGCGCCCGTCCCGACGCGGGTGACGTAGACGACCGGCTCGCGGGCCACGGCGTCGGCCAGGAGCGTGCCCACGTCGTCGAAGCCGCCGACGTGGTGCAGCGTCATCCAGGTGGGTGGGGCCAGCTCGATCTCGCCCGCGTCCCGCCGGGTCAGCGCCTCGGCCGGCCGCATCCACGCCGCGGCACTGATCTCCCCCTCGTCGATGGTCACCTCGGTGCCGGGCGCGGCGGCGAGGAAGAACCATGTGGCGTACCGGCGCTGGGCAATGCCGAGGGGCGGCGTCCAGTGCGCGAGGTACTCGAGCGACGAAGGATCGAGGACGAGACCGGCCTCTTCCTGCGCCTCCCGCACCGCCGCGCGCCGGGCGGTGGCGATCTCGTCGCCGTCCCCGGTCTGATCGTGGGGATCCACCCTGCCCCCGGGGAACACCCACATCCCGCCGAATCCCACGTCGACGCTGCGTCGTAACAGGAGGGTCTCGATCCCTCGGTCGGAGTCCCGCACCAACACGACCGTCGCCGCCGCCGCCGCCGTCGCCGGCGGATCGCCGTCAGCCAAGACGCACGCCCCGCGCTACGCGTCGGCGATCGAGATCGCCTGCGTCGGGCACTTGAGCACTGCTTCCTCCACCTTCGCCCGCAGCTCGTCGGGCGGCTCGTCCTGGAGCACGTACAAGAAGTTGTCGTCGCGCACCTCGAACACCTCGGGAGCGATCCCCATGCACAACGCGTTGCTGTCACAGCGGTCGAAGTCGACCACGACCTTCCAGCCCATCATGCCTCCAACGCTCGACGACACGGCTCGGAACCGTCCCCGCGCCCGAAAAATCTTACGCGGCCCGGGCGACCCACCATTCGCGCCGACCTGGGGCAGACTCCACACCGAGGCCCGGCGAGGCCCGGTCAAGATCCGGGTCGGGGCCAGGACCGGGACCAGCGCCGACCTCAGAGCCGGCATGAGGAGGTGACATGGACCGCAGGTCGGCAACCGTCATCGGCATCGTGGCCGCGTTCGTGATCGGGCTCGCGGTCACCCTCGTCGCCGTGTCCGGTGACGACGACGAGCGCGTCCGGGCCGGATCCGGCACCTCCTCCACCACCGCGCCGACGACCCTCGCGACCTCGACGACCCTCCCGGCTCCGACGACGCTGCCCCCCCTCCCCACCCTCCCGACGCGCCCGCCCCCGACGGTGATCATCAACCCGCCCTCGACCACGGGCCGGCCCAGCACGACGACGTCGACGCCCGCCCCGCCCCAGGATCCGGGGATCACACCGACGCGAGTGCGCATCAGCGTGATCGCCGATGACCCCGACGTCGTTCGCGGCGTCCGGGCGTGGGCCTCGGCCGCCAACCGCCGTGACGGGCTCGCCGGGCGCGAGATCAGGGTTCGGTCCGAGACGGTGGCCTCCGAGGCCGACTACGCCGAGGCCGTGGCTCGCGCCTGCACGGACAGCTTCGCGGTCGTCGGCTCCGACTCGGCCTTCGACGCCGACATCACCGCCTTCGAGTGCGGAATCCCCGAAGTCGCGACGCGCCTGACGGACGTGGCCCATCGCCTGCTCCCGACCTCGTACGCCGTCATCCCGGAGCGCACGGGTATCGAGCGCATCGGCGCGTTCCGCTACCTGCTCGACAACGTTGACGGCTGCTGTGCGGAGTACACGTTGCTGCCGACCGAGGACCCCGAGCGGAGCGCCACCCTCGCATCGGCGGAGGCGGCCAACGCGATCGGCTTCACCACTGCCGGCATGGCCGATGTGGCGCCCGAGGCGAGCGATGACGACTACGAGGCAGTGGTGCAGGATCTCGTGGCCAATGCCGTGACGTTCGTCCGCTCGGGCCTCGGTCTCGACTCCACCGTGGCGCTCCGCGTCGCCGCGGCCGCAACGCCGGGCACCGAGACGATTCCCGTGTGGTACTGCGACGACCGCTGCTACGACGACGATCTGGTCGAACGCGGTGGAGCGGCCGTCGACGGGCAGTACGTGGACATCGCGGTGAACCCCTTCTCCGACAAGGAAGACGTCCCCGCCATACGGCCCTACATCCGCGCCGTGCGTCGCGCCGGCCAGCAGCCGTCCGGGCACGGCCTCGAGGCGTACACGGCCGGCTTGCTGTTCGAGGAGGCGGCGCGCACGGTCACCGACGCCCACGGCGACGACGGCCTCACTCGAGCCCGTCTGCTCGAGACGCTGGCCACCATTCGCGACTTCACCGCCGACGGGATCCTGGGCCCGACCAACGTGGCCGACCGCGAGCCCAACGGCTGCTTCGCGCTGCTGCGCGTCGAGGACGGCGAGTTCACCCGGGCGTACCCCACCGAGCCCGGCATCCTGGACTGCGCCGAGGGCAACCTGCGGTCCGTGGGCTGACAACTCAGCCGCGAGCGCCGAAGGCCACCATCTCCGCGTAGATGCGCAGCACCTTGGCGGAGTAGTTGGGGTCGGTCGCCCAGTTGCCCCCGCCCATGTCGTTCCACGTCGGAGCCCAGCCCTTGGCGAAGAAGGTGTCGAACTTGCGCGCAGCCCGGACCGGATTGGCGTCGTACCAGTACGGCGACGGCGGGTTGCGCAGGTTGGCGGCCCGCGATCCCGCGTCGGCGTAGTTGCGCAGGTGTTGGATCTGCGCTCGCACGCCGTCGCGTGGCGTGGGGAACTGTCGACCCGTGGAGCAGCTGTCGCACCACCCCATCCCCGCGTAGTTGTTCCCCGGTGCCGATCTGAATCCGCCCGTCTCGATGATCGCCTGGGCGAACGCCACGTCGCCCCGTACGAACTCGGTGTTGCCTTCCTCGACATAGAGGCGAGCGAGCGCGTCGATGGTCGTCCCCGGTGCGAGGCGGGGCTGGTATCCCTTGGATCGCACGTACGCCGCCATGGTCCCTGCGCTCAGGACCGAGAGCCCCATGAGCGGCTCACCGCCGAGGCGCAGCGCGCCGAGCGCCCGCGCCTGGTCGAGCGCCGCGTTGGCGGCGCTCACCCGCCGGTCGAGCTCGGCCTGCTGGGCCAACAGCGAGGCCTCGAGCTGCGCAATCGCGGCCCGTTCGGTGTCGAGTGCGGCCCGCTCCTCCTCGAGCGCTGCCTCCGCGGCTTGTAGCTCATCCGCGGTGTCAGCCAGGGTTCGGGCCGTGAGGTTGTCGGCGCGCCCTGCGGCCGCGGCCAGCACGCGGCGGCGGCTGCCCTCCAGGGACAGCTCGAAGGAGAACCCGTTGAGGTCGCTGAGCGTGCCCGACGCCGCATAGAGCGCCACCGCGCGGGCGCGGATGATCGTGCGCAGCTCCTTCACCTCGGCGCGCAGCTCGGGGATCCGGATCTGGAGGTCGGCGACCTCGGCCTCGATCGCGACGATGCGCGCGTCCACCGCCCCCCGCCGCTCGGCCGTGGCCTCCATCTCCGCGGCGGCGGACCGCGCGGCGGCCTGGGCGCGCTCAAGCTC
>CAZCYE010000023.1:0-21877 GCA_964502775.1 uncultured Bifidobacteriaceae bacterium
CTTCCAGCCCATCAAGGTGGAGGAGCCCACGGTTCCCCACACCATCGAGATCCTCAGGGGGCTGCGCGACCGCTACGAGGCGCATCACCGGGTCACGATCACCGACCAGGCCATCATTGCCGCGGCCAACCTGGCCGACCGGTACATCTCCGATCGTCACCTTCCCGACAAGGCGATCGACCTCATCGACGAGGCGGGCTCGCGCCTGCGCCTGCGCCGGATGCAGGCGCCACCCGACTTCCGTGAGCTCGAGGACGAGATCGCCACCGTCCGCAAGGACAAGGAGGAGGCGATCGAGGGCCAGCAGTTCGAGCGCGCCGCGTCGCTACGCGATCGGGAGAAGGAGCTCCTCGAGCAGCGTGAGACCAAGGAGCGCGAGGCGCACGCCGAGGGCGTCGACCTCTTCAACGAGGTGGACGAGGAGTCGATCGCCGAGGTGCTGGCGTTGTGGACGGGGATTCCCGTCTACAAGCTCACCGAGGAGGAGACGGCGAAGCTGCTCCGCATGGAGGACGAGCTGCACAAGCGGATCGTGGGCCAGGACGACGCGATCAAGGCGGTGTCCCAGTCGATCCGGCGTACCCGCGCGGGCCTGAAGGATCCCAAGCGGCCCTCGGGGTCGTTCATCTTCCTCGGGCCGTCGGGCGTCGGCAAGACCGAGACCGCCAAGACGCTCGCCGAGTTCCTGTTCGGTGACGAGAACGCGCTCATCCAGCTCGACATGAGCGAGTACATGGAGAAGCACACCGTCTCACGCCTCGTGGGCTCGCCCCCGGGGTACGTCGGCTACGACGAGGGCGGCCAGCTCACCGAGGCGGTTCGGCGCAAGCCGTTCTCCGTCGTGCTCTTCGACGAGATCGAGAAGGCACATCCCGACGTCTTCAACACCCTCCTCCAGATCCTCGAGGACGGGCGCTTGACCGACGCCCAGGGTCGGACGGTCGACTTCAAGAACACGGTCATCATCATGACGTCGAACCTGGGTACCGCAGATCTGCGCAAGGCCAACATCGGCTTCGGCCCGACGGACGAGGCCGTGACCTACGAGCGCATGAAGACCAAGGTCACCGATGAACTCAAGCGCAGCTTCCGGCCCGAGTTCCTCAACCGCATCGACGAGGTCATCGTCTTCGCCGAACTCACCCAGGACGAGGTCACCCAGATCGTCGACCTCATGATCGCCCGCTTGCAGGGCCAGCTCGAAGGTCAGGGCATCGGCCTCGACCTCACGCACGAGGCCAAGGTGCTGCTCGCGCAGCGAGGCTACGACCCGCAACTCGGCGCGCGCCCACTGCGGCGCGCGATCCAGCGTCTGCTCGAGGACCCACTCTCGGAGAAGATCCTGTGGAAGGAGTTCCACGCCGGCGAGACGATCCTCGTCGACGCCGACGGCGAGGAGCTCGCCTTCCGGACCGTCGAGGGTGTCGAGCCGCCGCCGGTGGAGCTCGCGGGATCTGGTTCCGAGGGCTGACCGCTCGCTGCAATCACCGTCGCCAGTCCTTCTCCCTCACTGCGCATCGCGGCGACCGAGCCCCTGCTCCCGCCGGCTGCGCCGGCGCTCGGGTCCGAGGGACCCGGGTCTCGGTCGGCGACGCGCAACTGCTCGGGAGCGATGACCGGCGCCGGTGACCCCGCAAGACTTTCGGGTCTCGGGCCGCACATACTGCTCTGGAGAAGATGATCAGCGACGAGCGGGCGAGCGGGGTTCCGCTCCGAGCGATTGCACCCGGCGGCCGAGACCCGGGCGCCTCGCGTCCGACCGAGGCCGTAGGCCGAGGGAGCAGGGGCTCGGGCGAGACCCGGGTGCTGCTCGGACGGGACCGGTTCGCCCGACGGTGGTGGTGTCTGCTCGCGCCGATGGCGGTGGTGCTGGCGGGGTGCAGCGTCGACACCACGGTGACCGTGCGCGTCGACGACGACGGCTCGGGACGCGTCGCGCTGGAAGCGGTGCTCGACGCCGACGCGGTGCGGGCGGTGGAGGCGGGCGGAGCAACGCTCGAGACGGGTGTGCGCCTCGCCGACCTCCCCGACGCGGGGTGGACGGTCACCCCGTGGCGGCGCGGCGAGGACGGGTCGGCCACGATCGTGCTCGAGCGTCGCTTCTCGTCACCCGAGGAGGTGCGCGGCATCATCACCGAGATCAGCGGGCCCGACGGTCCGTTGCGCGGCGTGCGTGCGCGCGTCGACCGCGCGCTCGGTGGCCTGGCGACCGACTACGTGGTCAGGGGCCGGATCGACCTCTCGGACGTCGAGACCGGCGTGGCCGACGATTCCGAGCTGGTGGGGCGACTCACCGGCCTCGGCATCGACGTGGCTGACGTGGAGGCGCGCCTCCGCGCGGCGATCGCCACCGCGTTACGCCTGCGCGTGGTCGTTGCCCTGCCGGGGGGCGAGCGAGTGGTGGTGGAAGCCGAGTCCGGGGCTGTGACGCCGCTGCAGGCGTCGTCACGGGTGGTCGAGGTCTGGCGCGCCGCGCTGGTTGCCGGCGCGCTCGCGCTCGTGGTCATCGGCATCGCGCTGTGGCGGCGGCCTCGTGCCCGCCGGAGGAACCGCGCCCGTGGCGGTCGGACGCCGTCTCGGTCGCGCTGAGCCCACGCGGGCTCGGTTTGCTCGGGGACAGGTGCCGCGCCCGCGGGGTATCGTGAGGCCCCTCGCCTGGCGAGGCGACCAGGACCCACGATGCCCCCGCCACCGCGATCCGAAGCTCTGCTCGCCGCTCTTCGGCTGGTCGCGCCCGGCACGCAGCTGCGGGACGGGATCGAGCGCATCATCCAGGCCCGGATGGGCGCCCTCATCGTCGTGGGCTCGGGCCCCGAGGTGCTCGGGGTGTGCTCGGGGGGGTTTCTCCTCGATGCGGAGTTCACGCCCCAGCGCCTCTCCGAGCTCACCAAGATGGACGGCGCCATCATCGTCACGGCCGACTGCGCCCGTATCGTGCGCGCCAACGTCCATCTCGTCCCCGACTCCAACATCCCCACCGCGGAGACCGGCACCCGTCACCGCACGGCCGAGCGTGTCGCCCGCCAGATCTCGGTCCCGGTCGTGACCGTGTCGGAGGATCGCTCCGAGGTGGCGATTCACGTCGCCGAGCTCAAGCGCTCGATCGAACCGACCCCGCGAGTGCTGGCCCGCGCGGATCAGGCGCTCCAGATCCTCGGCCGCTACAAGGCGCGCCTCGACGCGGTGAGCGCGTCGCTGTCGGCGCTCGAGGTCGAAGACCTCGTGACCGTACGCGACGCGGTGACCGTGCTCCAGCGCGCCGAGATGGTGCGCCGGATCTCGGAGGAGATCGAGGGCTACGTGATCGAGCTGGGTGCCGACGGGCGTCTCGTGATGCTCCAGCTCGACGAGCTGGTGGGTGGCGTCGAGGACGACCGTCGGCTCGTCGCCAAGGACTACTTCCAACACTCGCCTGACTGGGAGCTCACCGATGTGATGTCCCGCTTGGCCGAGTTCGACGACGAGACGCTCCTCGACCTCACCGAAGTGGCGGGCGTCCTGCACCTCCCGCCGGGTGTCGAGCTGGATTCCGCCGTCCAGCCGCGCGGCTTCCGGCTCCTCCACAAGATTCCGCGACTGCCCGAGATCGTGTCCGACCACCTCGTGGAGCGGTTCTCGAGTCTCCAGAAGATCATGCGCGCCAGTGAGACCGACTTGGTGCAAGTGGCCGGGGTGGGCGACGCCCGAGCCCGCGCCATCAGGGACGGGCTCACTCGCCTCGCCGAGTCCTCGATTCTCATCCGCTACAGCTGAGGCGAACGTCGGCGCCGGCTGACGAGACGGGGGCTGCGGGGACCGAGCGCTACCCCTGGTCGCTCACACAACTCGCGGAACTGCTGGACTGAGCACTCGTGGGCGAATACGACGACGTAGACGACTGGAACGCTGGGCCTTGGCCCGACGGGGGCCGCTCGCAGGCAAACCAGAACGCCGAGGCCCAGCAAGAACGGCGAGAACTGTTCTGGACCCGCCTGCTCGGAAGCGCCCGAATAGAACGAAACCGGAGAAGGCTCCGAGAGCACCCCGTCCGAACAGCCATTGTCAGCGGGCTGGAGTACGGGCTCTTCATGGCGGTGGTCGCCTCGCTGCTGAGTTGGGCTTCGCTGGTGAGTCTGTCCCTCAGCGGGAAGACGTTCCTCTTCGCGCTCGGGTACTTCGGCGTATTCATGGGCCTACTTGTTGGGATCCTTGCGATCCTCGCCCGACGGGAAGGGCGCCGCTCAAACTGAGCACTACCAGACGGAGCCACTCCCGGTTGCTCTGGTAACCTGATGGTTCCCGCAGACGCGTTCTCCCCGGCGCCGCGGTCCGACCGAGAAGTCACACGACCGCGAAATTGCACCCACTTCGTCCCGAACGTCACTGAGGAGCTCGATGTCCTTCGCTGTCGGCGACAAGGTCGTCTATCCGCACCATGGTGCAGCGATCATCGAGAGCAGAGTCAAGAAGCCGTTCAACGGCCAGAAGACCGACTACTTCGTGCTCCGGATCACCTACGGCGACTTGACGGTCTCGATCCCCGTCGCCAAGGCCGAGGAGATCGGTCTCCGTGACGTCATCAACGACGAAGAGGTCGAGGAGGTGTTCGCAGTCCTCCGCAAGAAGGAGGCGCGCATGCCGACGAACTGGTCACGTCGTTTCAAGAACCACGTGGAGAAGCTCAAGAGCGGCGACATCTACCAGGTCGCCGAGGTGGTGCGGAACCTGTCCCTGAGGGAATCCGACAAGGGCCTGTCGGCAGGCGAGAAGCGGATGCTGGCCCGAGCCCGTCAGATCCTCGTGTCGGAGCTCACCTTCGCGCTCAACGTCGACGAGGAGATCGCCGAGCTCCGGCTCGACGACGTCCTGGCCGGCAAGGACGTCAAGGTCACCAAGACCCGCCGCCGCCGCGCCGCGGCGCCGAAGCGCGCCACGGCGCCGAAGCGCACTGCCACGACGAAGCGCACCGCGGCAACCGGAGCTCGAGCCCCGGCCCGCAAGGCGCCCCGATCCGCGCCCGGGGCCCGAGGCACCAAGGCCGCCGCGAAGAAGGCTCCGGCCGCCAAGAAGGCGTCCGGCGCCAAGCGGAAGCGGTAGCCGGCGCACGGCGGAACCCATGCCCCGCAACGCTGGTCGAACGGCGGCGATCGTCGTTGCCGGAGGGAGAGGCGTCCGCTTCGGGCGACCCAAGCAGTTCGTGGCCCTCGGGGAGGCGCGTCTCGTCGACCTCGCCGTGGCCATCGCGGCCAAGGCCTGCGACGAAGTCGTGCTCGTCGTGCCCGCCGGCCACACCTGGCGGGGCGACGCCGTCGCCGCGGTGGTCACCGGTGGCGACACCCGATCCGGATCGGTTCGGGCCGGGCTCGCAGCCGTGTCATCCGGTTCCGACGTGATCGTCGTGCACGACGCCGCGCGGCCACTCGCCACCCCCGCGCTGTTCGGCGCGGTCATCGACGCCGTGCGGGCCGGCGCCGACGGGGCGATTCCGGCGGTGGCCGTGTCCGACGCCCTCAAGCGCGTGAGCGGCGATCGCGTCGTGGCCAGTCTGGACCGTGAGTCCTTGGTCGCCGTGCAGACCCCGCAAGGGTTCCGAGCCTCAGCCCTGCGCGCCGCGCACGAATCGGGGGCCGACGCCGCCGACGACGCCGAGCTGGTGGAGTCGGCCGGGTTCACGGTGGTCGTCGTGCCCGGCGACCCCCGCAACCACAAGATCACGACGGAGGACGATCTCGTGGCGGTCCGCGGTTGGCTCGATGCCCAGCGGGACGAGCGAGCGTGAACGTGCGCGTCGGTCTCGGCTTCGACGTGCATCCGTTCGGGGGGGATGGGCCCCTGGTGCTGGGAGGGGTGACGGTGGAGGGTCCTGGCCTGGTCGGGCATTCCGACGCGGACGTCGCGGCCCATGCCGTCGCCGACGCGCTGCTCGGCGCGGCGGGCCTCCCGGACCTCGGCGCGCAGTTCCCCGCGACCGACGAATCGCTGGGCGGGATCTCCTCGCTCGAGTTGTTGCGTCGGGTCGCGATCCAGGTCGCGGCGCAGGGCTGGGGATTGGGCAACGTGGACGTGGTGATCGCGGCAGAACAGCCGAGCCTTGCCCCGCACCTGGTCACGATGGGGGCGAACCTCGCGGCGTCGCTCTCGCTGCTCGCCGTCGGCGGCGATGCCGTCGCGGTCACGGTCAAGGCCAAGCGCGGAGAGGGTGTCGGTGTCGTCGGGCGGGGAGAGGCCATCGCGGCGTGGGCCGTCGCGCTGCTCGTGCGCATGCCCGGCGAGCAGGGCGAGTGAGCGGGTCGCCCGCGTTGGCCACCTAGCCTGATTGCATGGCCGTCAGGGTCTACGACACGCTCCGGCGTCGTGCGGTCGATCTCACGGTGCGCGATCCCGATCGTGTCGCGATGTACGTCTGTGGGCCGACGGTCTACGACGTGCCTCACGTGGGGCACGGCCGGTTCGCGGTGGCCTTCGACATGATCCGTCGCTACCTCGCCTGGCGAGGGTTCGCCGTCCACTACGTGAGCAACGTCACCGACGTGGACGACAGGATCATCGCCCGCGCTCAGCGTGCGGGACGCTCCGAGCCCGAGGTGGCCCAGGAGTTCGAGGCGGCGTATTGGTGCCAGATGGACCGTCTCGCGGTGCTCCGCCCCGACGACATCCCGCACGCGACCCAGTACATCGAGCCCATGCTCGAGCTGATCGGTGATCTCGTCGCCTCGGACCACGCCTACGTGCTGGAGGGGAGCGGGGTCTACTTCGACGTCGGAACGTTCCCGACCTACGGCGAGCTCGCCCACCGCAGCCTCGAGCAGCTCCGCGAGTCGGCCGGCGCGCGCGTCGAGGTGGACGATGCGAAGCGGAGCCCGCTCGATTTCGCGCTGTGGAAGGCCGCGAAGCCCGGCGAGCCCGCATGGGATTCGCCGTGGGGCCGCGGGCGCCCCGGATGGCACATCGAGTGCTCCGCGATGTCGCTCGACCTCCTGGGTGACAGCTTCGACCTCCACGGCGGGGGCGGCGATCTCGTGTTCCCTCACCACGAGAACGAGCGGGCCCAAGCCGAGGCGGCCGGCCACGCGTTCGCGCGGCACTGGATCCACTCGGGGATGGTGGAGATCGGCGGAGCCAAGATGTCGAAGTCGCTCGGAAACTTCACCACGCTCTCCGATGCATTGGACGCCCACGGCCCGCGCGCCTTTCGTCTCGCGGTGGCCCAGACGCACTACCGCAGCGACATCGAGCTCGGTGACGCCGAGCTGGCCCAGGCGGCCGAAGCGGTCCGTGGCCTCGACGCGTTGACGCGACGGTCGCATGCGGCCGGTGTGCGTGCTGGGGCGGACCTCGACGAGGCGACGGTGGCCCGCTTTCGTGCCGCGATGGATGACGACTTCTCGACGCCGGAGGCGACCGCCGCCCTCTTCGCCGCGGCCCGGGCCGCCAACCGGGCCGTCGACGCGGGCAGTCTCGACGCCGCCGCTTCGTTGCTCGGCACCGTACGGGAGCTGTCCGCGTGCATCGGCCTCGACGCCCTCGACGCCGGTGTCGACGAACGCGATATCCGGGGCGGTTCCGGCGATGGTGACGACATCGGCGCGGCGGTGGCCGCACGTGACGCCGCGCGCCGTTCGGGTGACTTCGCCACGGCCGATCGGATCCGCGACGAGCTCTCGGCCCGGGGTATCACGCTCGAGGACACCCCCGACGGCACCATCTGGCACCGCGACTGACGTGGCCGGAGCCGAGCGACCGAGACGAGGCCGCGCCCGGGGGAAGTCGCCATCGGCGCTCGGCGGGGAGCGCGTCCCCGGTCCCCAGGCGGTGCGCGAGGTGCTGCGGGCGGGGCGCCGACGGGTGCGCACCGTGTACCTCTCGAGGCGGGTGGCCACGAGCCCGGTGGTCACAGAGATCGTCTCGTTGGCGAGCGCAGCCGGGGTGCCGGTCCGGAGGGTCGACGAGACCCGGGTCGACGAGGAGGCGCAGACCGACGCGGCCCAGGGCGTCGTGGCCCGCGCCGACCCGCTACCGGAGGCCGCGCTGGACGATCTCCTCGGCGCGCCCGACGCGCTCCTCGTCGCCCTGGACGGGGTGACCGACCCTCGCAACGTCGGCGCGGTGGTTCGCAGCGCACTCGCCGCCGGCGCCACGGGCATGATCCTGACCCGTCACCGTTCGGCGCTGCTCACCCCGTCGGCGGTGAAGGCCGCCGCGGGGGCGATCGAGCACCTGCCCATCGCCCTCGTTCCCGGTGTGGCCGGCGCGCTCGAGCGCGCGGGGCGCGCCGGGGTGTGGACCGTCGGGCTCGACGCGGCCGGCGCGGCCTCGATCCACTCCCTCGAGGTTGCGGACCGCCCGCTCGCCCTCGTGCTCGGCGCGGAGGGCCGAGGGCTGGGCCGTCTGGCGCGACAACGCTGTGATGTGGTGGCGCGCATTCCGATGCAAGGTGCCATCGCGTCGCTCAACGTGTCCGCGGCCGCCGCGGTCGCATGCTTCGAGATCGCCCGCCAACGCGGCCAGTAGCCTGGATCCTCAGCCGGGTTAGCTCAGTTTGGTAGAGCACTGCTCTTGTAAAGCAGATGTCGTCGGTTCGATCCCGACACCCGGCTCCAGACCGACGATCGACCACACCCCGGGCCGAAATCCCCGGTCGGCGTCTCGGGGCCGACCATACTCGGGGCCGATGGACCTCTCGGAGCGGGAACGCGCGGTGCTCGATTTCGAGAGTTCCTGGTGGATGCTCCCGGGACCCAAGGAATCAGCCATCCGCGCGCGGTTGCGAATGTCGAGCACTCAGTACTATCGGGTGCTGGGAGAGCTCCTCGGCTCGCCCGCCGCCTGCGACTACGACCCATTGACCGTGAAGCGCCTTCGCCGACACCGCGACCTCCGTCGCCGCTCCCGCATCGAAGGTCGGAGCCTGTCCGACCGGAGATCCTGATGACCGCGATGGCGCGCGCGCGCGGCGGCGGGATCGCGGGCAATGTGTTGCGCAGCGCGGCACGGGGCGCCGTCCTCATCGGGGTGGCGGTCGTGCTCGGGATCGTGTTGCTCCAGGTGGTCGACGACAGCGGCATTCCGAGCGGCGGACGGCAGCCGCCGCAATCCAACGGCAACACCACGTCCACCACGGTGAGCGATGCGGGCCGACCCTCCAACGAGGTCAGCGTGTACGTGCTGAACGGCTCGGGCGTGCAGGGCGCGGCCGTCACCAAGTCCAATGTGCTGCGAGGTCTCGGCTACGCGATCGCCGGGACGGGGAACTCGACCCTCCAGCAGGGCACCACGTTGGCCTGCATGGAGGGCTTCTCGAAGGAGGCCGACGAGCTCGCGGTCGCGCTCGCGGTACCCGGCGCCAGGGTCGTTGACTACGTCGGACCGCCGCCCGCGGGCACCGAGAACGCCGACTGCGTCGTCATCCTCGGCACCGCGTAGCGCCGGCGGTGCTCCCCGAGCCCCTCGCTCCGCTGGTGGAGCGAGCGCCGGGTGTCGGGATCGTGACCGACTTCGACGGCACCCTCGCGCCGATCATCGGCGATCCCGCGACCGCCTGTGCCCTCCCGGCCGCGGTCGAGGCCCTGACCGTGCTCGCGCGTCGTCTCGCGCTGGTGGGTGTGGTGAGTGGTCGGCCCGTCGCCTTCCTCCGCACCCATCTCCCGATCGCCGGGATCGAGCTCGTGGGCCAGTACGGACTCGAATGGTCCGAGGACGGTCGTGACGTGCTGGACCCGCGCGTGGGCGCCCACACCGACCACCTGGCGGCGGCGGCGCGCGATGCCGAGACGCGCTGGCCCGACCTGCCGATCGAGCGCAAGGGCGCCGTGGCATTCACCGTCCACTGGAGGACCGCACCCGAGCGCGCGCCCAATCCCGCGGCCGTGCTCGAGCTGGCCCACCGCCACGGTCTCCGGGCCGAGCCCGCGCGCATGGCCTACGAGCTGCGGGCTCCGCTCGACGTCGACAAGGGCGATGGCGTCCGACGCCTCGTGCGAGGCCGCGCGCTCGAGGTTCTCGCCTTCGCGGGTGACGATCGGGGCGATCTCGCCGCGTTCGACGCCCTGGACACCCTGGGCGGGTCGGGCGGGTCGGGCGGGTCAGACGGGTCAGACGGGTCGGGCGGGTCGGGCGAGTCGGGCGAGTCGGGCGGGTCGGGCGGCTCGGAGCGCGGTGTGGGGCATGTGGTGCGGATCGCGGTTGCGTCGGAGGAGGAGCCGCCCGAGCTCGTGGCGCGCGCCGATCTGGTGGTCGACGGGCCCGTTGCCTTCGCGGGCGTCCTGGGCGAGCTGGCCCGCGCGCTCAACGAGCGTGGCTGACGAGCTCGGCGAGCCAGGTTCGGGGCGTGTGGCGCGCGGCGAGCGCTCGGAGACGTTGCTCGCGCGCGGCGCGCTCCTCCGGGGCCATCACGAGCGCGGTGTGCAGCGCGGCCGCCGTCTGCTCCAGGTCGTAGGGGTGCACGGGAAGCGCGGCCTCGCCCAGGTCGTCCCAGGCCCCGGCCTCCGGTGAGAGGCAGAGCACGCCGTGGCGCTCGTTCACCAGGGGCCCTTCCTTGGCCACCAGGTTCATGCCGTCGCGCAGCGGGTTCACGAGTAGGACGTCGTAGCGGATCAGGCCGGCGAGGTTCTGCGCGTAGCTGTCGGTGGTGTCGAGGAGCACGGGCTGCCAATCGGAGCTCGCCCAGCGGTCGTTCACCCGGGCCGCGGCCATCTCGACCTCGTGCCGGTAGGCCTGGTACTCGGGCAACGCGGCGCGCGAGGCGTTGAGCTTGGCGAAGAACACCACCCGGCCCCGCCACTCGGGATGCCGCTCGAGGAGCAGTCCGTAGGCATCGAAGCCCCGCACGACGTTCTTGGAGAGCTCGATGCGATCCGAACGCACGATCAGCATGCGATTCCCGACCCGGTCCTCGAGGTCGCCCAGGAGGCTCCGCGTGTGCGGATCGCCCGCGGCCGCCGTCAGCGACTCGACATCGGGGCCCAGGGGGGCCAGGAACCAGTCCGGGGCGCCGGGGCCCGCATCGATCTCGCGGGCCGAGGCGTCGTAGGCGCTCGCCCACCGTCGGGAGTGGAAGCCGCACGGCACCTCCCGCAACGACGACAGCAACGCCCCCGCCACACGGGTCGGCAAGACCCGCGCGCCGTCAGGTCCGAAGAACGGGATGTGGTGGAAGTACACCGCGCGAACGTCCGGTCGGCGGGCCCGCAGGAGGTGGGGGACGAGCCCGAGGTGATAGTCCTGCACCAGCACCGTTGCGCCGCTCGGCGCACGCTCCGCCACCGCATCGGCGAACATCTCGCTGACCGACTCGAAGCTCTCCCATGCCTCGAAGAAGCGAGCGTCGAAGCGTGGTCGCCGGGGGAGGTCGAAGAGGCCGTGGTGCAGGAACCACAAGGTGCGATTGGCCACGACGTCGTTGAAGCGGGCGTACACGCCCGGCTCGATCTCGAGCAGGGTGAGATCGACGCCCGGAACGGTCACGGCACCGGCGCGCGCGGCGGCGCGGTCACCGTCGCCGATGGCCGCCGCAACCCAGGTGGTCGGGGCGCCGGCCTCGCCCGAGAGCAGCGGCCGCAGCCCGCTGGCCAGGCCTCCGGGGGCGGGCAGGGCGCGGTGGTCCTCACCTTCGAACCGGTACGGACCGCGGTTGGAGACGATGAGGGTCACGGGGTTGGGAATGGCGCCGTGCCCCCGAGGGCCCGGAACACGCCTACCCAGTCCTCGAGCTCGCGGGTGGAGAGGAAGTTGTCGCGCACGTGCTCGCGTCCCTGCGCGCCCATGGCGTCGGCCCCGACGGGGTCGGCCAGCAAGTCGATGATCCGGCGGGCGCAGTCCTCGACCGAGTCCACGAGGTAGCCGTCGAACCCGTCGCGGATCTGGAGCTTGATCCCACCTGCGCGTCCGCCCACGACGGGTCGACCCTTCCAGAGCGCCTCGGAGACCGTGAGGCCGAATCCCTCCCGGATCGACTTCTGCACCACGACCGATGCCATGCGCTGGAATGCGTTGATCTGCACCGAGCCCACCTGATGGAGGTTCGAGAGCAAGAAGATGTCGGGATCACCCGCCCGGGCCTGTTCCGTCTGCTCCCACATCCGGAATCCCTCCGGGTCGTCGGTCGCCATCGAGCCCGCGAGCAGGAGCTGCGCGTCGGTGACCTGCTCGCGCGTGAGCCGGAATGCTTCGATGACGCCGACGGGATCCTTCCAGGGGTCGTACCGGCTCACCTGGCACACGATCGGGCGCTTGGTATCGATCCCGTACTGCTTGGTGAGCTCGACACAGAACGGCCGGGCCAGCTCCAGGTTCTTCACCGAGAGTGGATCGATGCACGGAGGGGCATGGATCACGTGCTCCATCTCGAGCTCTGCGGGTACGAACTCCGGCATGGTCCAGATGGATGCGTGGTGCAACTCGACGAACGGGCGGAGGAACTCCCACACCGTCGGATTCGCGTAGGTCATGTCGATGTGGCAGCGCCAGATCCACTTCGCGGACGACCGTGTGAGCGCGCGGTCACGAAGGAATTGCAGCAACCCCGCCGGTTGCGGATCGTGGACCACCACGAAGTCCCAACCGTCCTCGATGAGCAAGGCGTTGTCCAGTAGGCGCTCGAGGTAGATGCGCTGCATCTGGGGGGTCCACTCGACGTCGGCACCCTGGAGGGCGTTGTGGATCTGCTTGGTGACCGCGAAGAACTCGTCGCTGCCGTGCAGGACCTGCCAGTCCACTTCCATCCCGATGGATCGCAGCAGCGGTACGTGGGTCGCCAGCAACTCGGCCACGCCGCCCCCGTAGGCGGTCGCGCTCAGGTGGAGGACTCGTGCACCACGCAGGGGCTCTGCGAGCTCGCGGATGCGCGCCACCGTCTCGTCGCCGACCAACGAGCCATAGTCGTCGAGGTGCTTCTCGAGAACTGGGACGCGCTCGAGCACCGCCACCGCCTTCCTGCTCGCCCTTGACCGGGTGCGAGTCGTGCGCGTCGCCGATGTCACGTGCGCCCCACGACGATCGCGGCCAATGTAGTGGGCGATGCGCGCGTCACATGAGCATGGGGCCATCGCGGTCGCGTGCCCGGACAAGTTCCGGGGCACCTTGAGCGCCGTGCAGGCAGTACGGGCGATGGCCGCCGGAGCACGTCGAGCGGGCTTTCGCGACGTCCGCGAGCTACCGCTCGCGGACGGCGGCGAAGGGACACTCGACGCGCTCGTGACCGCTCGAGGGGCGAGCATTCGCACCGAGCGGGTCACCGGTCCACTGGGAGATCCCGTTGATGCCCAGTGGGCGCTCCTCGACGACGGCACCGCGGTGGTGGAGATGGCGCGCGCCAGCGGGCTGGCGTTGGTCCGGAGACGCAACGATCCGCTCCGGGCGTCGACTCGAGGTACGGGGGAGCTCATCGCCGCGGCGCAGCGCGCCGGTGTCCGGCGCGTGATCGTCGGGGTGGGGGGGAGCGCATCGACGGACGGCGGTCTCGGGGCGGTGCAGGCCCTCGGGTGGTCCTTGCGGGGCGTCGACGTCATCGTCGCGTGCGACGTGCGCACGGCGTTCCTCGCGGCTGCACCTGTCTTCGCGGCCCAGAAGGGCGCGACCGCGGCCCAGGTCTCCCTGTTGGCGCGCCGGCTGGCCCGCCTGGCCGACGAGTACCGCGATCGGACCGGCATCGACGTGACCGCGCTCGATGGCGGCGGGGCCGCGGGAGGTCTCGCCGGAGGGCTCGCGGCCATCGGGGCCGAGCTCGAACCGGGCTTCGACCTCGTGGCGCAGGAAGCCGGGCTCGCGGACGCGCTGGACGACGCCGCTCTTGTCGTGACCGGAGAAGGTCGTGTCGATGCCTCGAGCTTCGAGGGCAAGGTGGTGGGAGGGGTGCTGGAGTGGGCCGCGGAGGTCGGTGTGCCGCACCGCGCCGTCATCGCCGGGAGCGCGACCGATGAGGCGCGTGAAGAGCTCTCGGTGCGCGGCCCCGTCCAGTTGCTCGTGCTCGAAGCGCGGGTCGAGCAGGCCGCTGAGTCGTATGCCCGCGCGGCCGACCTCGTGGAGGAGGCCGCGTACGATGCCGCTCGCGCCGCCCTGGCGCGGTGATCGGGATGGCTCAGGCCGACAGCTCGCGGCCGAACTTCGCCCGGTACGCAGGGACGGTGATCATCGGGGGTCGCTCTCGCATGGAGACGGCAACGAGATCCTGGGTGTGGTCGTCGTCGAAGCGTATGAGGGTGCTGGAAGCGACGCGCGAGATCCCGGCCCGTCGCAGCACGGTGAGCAGCACCGACATGGCTTGGGGCGCGAGCTCGTCGAGGGGTCGGTTGCGGTGCTCGCGCACCCCCAGGTCACGCTGCGCGATGGCGTCCACCCCGAACCGATCGGCGATGTCGATGAGCAGACCCACCTCGACGCCCCAACCCTCGACGAACGGGACTACCTCGAGGAGCCCGCGTCGTCCCGCGTACTCGCCGCCGAGGGGCTGGACCACGTGGGCGAGGCGCGGGTACAGGGCCGACAGCAGCGGCCGGGCGACGAGCTCGGTGACGCGGCCCCCACCCGACGGCTCCCCGTGGAGCGGCCGGCGGTAGTAGCCCTTCACGAAGCCCACGTCGGGATCCTCGAGCAGCGGGGCCACCAGGCCGCAGACGAACGAGGCGCTGAAGTTCCGCACGTCCGCGTCGAGGAAGCAGATCACGTCCCCCTCGGACACGAAGAGCGCGGTCCACAGCGCGTTGCCCTTGCCCTGGCCGGGGGTGAGCTCGGGCAGCACGTCGGCCACGGGGACGACGACCGCCCCCGACCAGCGTGCGACGTCGGCGGTGGCGTCGACCGAGCTGTCGTCGAGGACGAGCACCTCGTCGACGAGCCCGACCTGGTCCACGAGGCTGTGACGCACCGTGGCCGCGATGTGGCCGACCGTGGACTCCTCGTTGCGAGCGGGGATGCAGACCGACACGCGCAGGTCGAGCCGGTGCTTCCGGGCCGCGAGCGCGACCGGGCTCGGAACGGAGCCCGGCGCCGGGCTCGGAACGGGGCCCGGCAGCGGACCCGGAGCGGGGTCGGGCACCGGACCCGGCACCGGACCCATGGGGCTGGCAGCAGCCATAGTGCTGGCAGCGTAGGGGATGCGTCGGCTACTGTCTGGCCCAGCACGCGCTCATCGAGAGCGGCCGAGGGACAGGCCCGACGACGCCGCGGCAACCAGTTCCCGGTCGGCCGGAAACGGTCGACCAGGGGCAAGGTGCCAATGCCTGCCAGGTTCAGCACCTGAACGATGAGCAGCTGAGAGCGGTCCGCCGCTCGAGGCGCTCTGAGCGCGTCGAGGTGGAGGACAAGCCATGGCTCACGTGCAGTCGCTGAGGTGCCGCGAATGCGGTCGCGTCTACGACGTCGCGCCCCAGTACTCGTGCGAATGGTGCTTCGGCCCGCTCGAGGTCGCCTACGACTTCGATGCCATCGCCGCGAGCATCAGCCGCGCTGACATCGAGGCCCAACCGCAGACGATCTGGCGGTACGGGCCGCTCCTGCCGGTCGATCCTCCGGTGGAGCCGGGGCTGTCGGTGGGGTGCACTCCTCTCGTGCGAGCCGACCGGCTCGCGGAAGAGCTCGGCCTGGGCGAGCTTTGGATCAAGGACGATTCCCGTAACCCGACGAACTCGTTCAAGGACCGTGTGACCGCGGTCGCGTTGGCCAAGGCGCTCGAGTTCGGGCTCAAGACGCTGGCGTGCGCTTCCACCGGCAACCTCGCCAACGCGGTCGCGGCGCACGCGGCCCGCGCGGGACTCCCGAGCTACGTGTTCATCCCCGCCGATCTCGAGCCGGCCAAGGTGCTCACGACCGCGGTGTACGGCAGCCATGTGGTCGCGGTCGAGGGCAACTACGACGACGTCAACCGGCTGTGCGCGGAGTTGGCGGCCGAGCTCCCGTGGGCGTTCGTGAACGTGAACGTGCGGCCGTTCTATGCGGAGGGGTCGAAGACCCTCGCGTTCGAGACCGCCGAGCAGCTGGGTTGGGAGACGCCGGATCACGTGGTGGTCCCGGTGGGCAGCGGCTCGTTGCTCACCAAGATCAACCGGGGCTTCGCCGACCTGCACCGGGTCGGTCTGCTCGAGCGCGAGCCCCGCGTACGGGTGTCGGGCGCCCAGGCGGCCGGCTGCGCCCCCGTGGCGGCCGCGTTCACCAGCGGCGCCGACGCGATCCGGCCGGTACGACCCAACACGATCGCCAAGTCGATCGCGATCGGTAATCCCGCCGACGGTTACTACGCCCTCGATGCGGTGCGCGGCAGCGGCGGTGCCTTCGCCGCGGTCAGCGAGGCCGAGATCGTCGACGGCATCCGGCTCCTCGCCCGCACCGAGGGAATCTTCGGCGAGACTGCCGCCGGGGTCACGATCGCGTCGCTGGCCCAGCTCGCAAGCCGCGGGGTGGTGCGCCCCGAGGAGCGCGTCGTGGCCTACGTCACCGGTCACGGGCTCAAGACGCTGGATGCGTTCGGCGCCGATCTCGGTCCGACCGCCACGATCGCGCCCACACTCGACGCGTTCCACGAGTCGTTCGGCGAGGCCCACTGACATGGCGATCACGATCCGGATTCCCACCCAGCTCCGGGAGCTCTCGGGGGGCGCGTCGGAGGTGAAGCTGGACGCCACCACGGTCGGGGAGGCCTTGGCGGCGCTCGACGTGGCCTACCCGGGCTTCGCGGAGCGACTCTTCGACGGCGGGGCGCTGCGCCGCTTCGTGAACGTCTTCGTGGCCGAGGAGGACATTCGCTTCCTCGACGGAATCGACACGGCCGTCACCGACGGCCAGGTGGTGAGCATCATCCCCGCCGTTGCCGGCGGCTGAAACATTCTGCGGCATGGGCTTGCCGCGGCCGCGCCTCAGACGGGCGCGACGTACAGGTGATCGGCGATCTCGAGGTCCACGGTGTGCTCACCCGACGGGGTCTTGACCTTCACCCCTGCGGGCGTGCGCTCGACCACGACGGCAGTGGCGCCCGGGATGAGCCGGGCCCGGGCCAGGAACTGGAGACCCTCGTCGTTGAGCTCGAGGCGCTCGCTCACCCGGGCGATGGTCACCGGGCCGGGCTCGGCCATGGTGAGCGCGACCGACGCCACCTTGGAGGCCCGCCGTCGTGTGCCCGGGATCGGGTTCCCGTGGGGGCAGGTGAGCGGGTCGCCGAGCAGCTCGACCAGCTTCTCCTCGACCTCGGCGGAGATGGCGTGCTCCCAGCGGGCGGCTTCCCGGTGCACCTTCTCCCATTCCAGCCCGATCACGTCGAGCAGCAGCCGCTCGGCGAGACGATGACGGCGCATGACGCTCGTGGCCAGGATCCGCCCCTTCGGGGTGAGGTGCAGGCTGCGGTCGGCGTGCAGCTCCACGAACCCGTGGTCCACCAGCCGCCCGATCGTCTCCGACACGGCGGGCGCCGACAGCTTGAGCCGTTCCACCAGCCGAGCCCGCATGGGCGTGACGCCCTCTTCTTCGAGCTCGAGGATCTGCTCGAGGTACTCCTCGGTGGCGTCGTGCATCTCGGCCATGCGAGGTCAGGATAACCTGAGTCGTCATGGCGCGAGTTGCCGAGTCCAGCGCGCCGACCCCTGGTGACAAGACGGTCGTGCGGTGCCGGGGGCTCACCAAGTGGTTCGGGGCCGTTCGGGCCGTGGATCGCATCGATCTCGACGTCCACCGCGGTGAGATCCTCGGCCTGCTCGGTCCGAGCGGGTGCGGCAAGACCACCACCCTTCGCCTCGTGGCCGGCCTCGAGCGCCCCGACGCCGGCTCGATCGTCCTCGACGGCGAGGAGGTGAGCGCCCCCGATCGGTTCGTTCCCGCCGAGCGGCGCCGGGTGGGGGTGGTGTTCCAGGACTTCGCCCTGTTCCCCCACCTCGATGTCGCGGCCAACGTCGGCTACGGCGTGCGGGACCGCGCGTCGCGCGCCGCTCGAGTGGCATCGCTCCTGGAGCTCGTGGAGCTGGGCGAGGAGGCGCGGCGGTTTCCCCACGAGCTGTCGGGGGGTCAGGCCCAGCGCGTGGCCCTCGCTCGAGCGCTGGCGCCCGAGCCGGCGGTCGTGTTGCTCGACGAGCCGTTCTCGGGGCTCGATGCCGCACTGCGAGGGCAAGTCCGTACCGAGGTGAAGATGATCCTGCGCCGCGCCGGTGCAACTGCGGTGGTGGTGACCCACGATCAGGAGGAGGCGCTGAGCCTCGCGGACCGGGTCGGGGTGATGCGCGACGGCCGGCTGATCCAGATGGACGTTCCCTCCGAGCTCTACGCCCACCCCACGGACGAGTTCGTGGCCCGGTTCGTGGGCGACGCCGACGTCGTCGCGGGCGACGTGGTCGGGGACGCCGTCCACACCACGCTCGGCGTGCTGCGCCTCGCGAGTGACTCGCCACTGCGCGCGGGTCCGGCGCAGGTGGTCGTGCGCCCCGAGCGCGTGGGCCTCCGGCTCGACAGCCGGGGGGAGGGCGTGGTGCGCGACGTCACCTTCCTCGGTCACGATCAGCTCGTGGAGGTGGCGCTCGACGATGGCACCCGGGTCCGGGCTCGCCTCGGGCCCGGACGCGCCTTCGAGCCCGGCGACCGGGTGAGCGTGTCGGTGGCCGGCGAGGTGATCGCCTTCGCGGGGAGTGGGAGCGAGACGGCCTGACGGTCCCGGGCTGGATCTCCCGCCCGCCGCGCCGCCTTTGGACAGCCTGCCCAATTATTAGGTAATCCATCCTTTACAAACCGGGCGGGGTATGCCAGACTCCCCAGCCATGAACCGACACCGTCTCAGCTCGTTCGTGGCCGTCCTGGCCGTCACCGCCGTCGCGACCGCCGGCCTCGCCGCGCCGGCCGGTGCCGGCGAGGCGTCGATCGTCCTGTATTCGGGGCGCAGCCAGGAGCTCATCGAGCCGATCGTGGAGCAGTTCAGCGCGGACACCGGGATCGAGGTCGAGGTGCGCTACGGCAACTCGGCCGACCTCGCGCTCCTGATCGACACCGAGGGCGAGGTGAGCCCGGCCGACGTGTTCCTGTCCCAGAGCCCCGGCGCCACCGGCTATCTGGACGCCCAAGGTCGGCTGCGCAAGCTCCCCCGCACGGTCACCTCCAAGGTGGAGCCCCGCTTCCGCGCCCACGACGAGCGGTGGGTGGGCATCACCGGCCGCGTGCGGGTGCTCGCCTACAACACCGACCTGGTGGACAAGGCGGACCTGCCCGACTCGGTGCTCGACCTGACGGCCGAGCGGTTCCGCGGCCAGGTGGGGATCGCGCCGACGAACGGATCGTTCCAGGACTTCGTGACCGCGATGCGCGAGCTCGAGGGGGAGCGGCGCACGGAGCGCTGGCTCGAGGGCATGGCCGCCAACGACCCCCTCACCTTCCCCGACAACAACTCGATCGTGCAGGCGGTGGCGCGGGGTGAGATCCGCTACGGCATCGTGAACCACTACTACGCCGAGATCGCGCTCGCCGACGATCCGACCTTGCCCGTCGCCAACCACTTCTTCGAGGATCGCGACCCGGGCCTCGCGCTGCTCGTGACCGCGGCCGGCGTGCTCGACTCGGCTCCGGAGCCGAAGCTCGCCGTCCGCCTGGTGCGCTACCTGCTGTCGCGCTCGGCCCAGGACATCTTCGCCGCCGACGAGTTCGAGTACCCCCTCGCCAAGGGCACCAAGCCCGCGACCGACCTCCCCCCGCTCGACTCGATCCGGAGCCCGCGCCTGGACCTCTCGAGCCTGGGCGGTGGCCTGGAGCGCACCCGCGAGCTCATCACCGAGAGCGGGCTCGAACAGGCCTGATCCCACCTCCGGATCCGGGCCGGCCGGCATGCCGGCTTCGCCGGATCCGGGCGGGTGCGATCGCCCGAGGCGACAATGACCCGGTCGTGAGCGCCATCGAGGTGCCCGAGATCCCTCCCGCCGGGGTCGGATCGTCCCCTGCTCGGGGCAGGCTGCCGCGCGTGCCGCGGGGGCTGGGTGCCACGGGCGTGGCCGTGGCCGCGCTGTTCGCGGTGCCGCTCGTGTACCTCCTCGGTCGCACTGCCGGCCTCGGCGGTGATGCCGTCGACGTCCTCGGTTCCGACGACGCGGGGGGTCCGCTGGCCCGCACCCTCGGCCTGGCGGGCAGCGTCTCGGCCGCGGCCGCCGTCCTGGGGACGGCCCTGGCGTGGCTGGTGACGCGCACGGATCTCCCCGGGCGGCGGATCCTGCGCGTCGCCGTCGCGCTGCCCCTCGTGATCCCGTCGTTCGTGGGCGCGCTCGCCCTGTTGGCGGCCTTCGCGCCGGGGGGCCTCGTGGACGAGCTGTTCGGGCTCGGCTCGCCCGTGCGCATCGAGGGCTTCTGGGGGGCCCTCGTCGTGCTCACCCTCCTCACCTATCCCTACGTGTACCTGCCGGTGGCGGCGCGCTTCGCCGGTCTCCCCGCGTCGCTCGAGGAGACCGCCCGCACGCTCGGGCGCACCCCCTTCGAGGTCATGCGGACGGTCGTGCTCCCGCAGTCGACCGGGGCGATCGGTGCGGGCGCGCTGCTCGTGTTCCTCTACGTGGTGAGCGACTACGGAGCCGTGTCGTTGATGCGGTACGACACCCTCACCCGCCGCATCGATGCCACCCGTCTGTTCGATCCCACGACGGCCACCACGCTGTCGCTCCTGCTCGCCGTGGTGGCGCTGGCCGTGGTGATCGGCCAGCGCTCCGTGATGCGGCGCCGGGCGCCCATCGAGGCGATCGGCGCGGGACGACCGGCGCTGCGAGTCGAGCTGGGTCGGGCGCGCGTCCCGGCGACGTGCTTCGTGCTCGGGATCGTGGGCGTGGCCCTCGTCGCCCCGATCGTGGTGCTCGCGCGCTGGGTCTGGCTCGGACTCGACACGACCCAGCGCTTCGGCGCGGTCGACCCGGGCTCTCTCGTGAGCCCCGCGCTCAACACCGCCGCGGTCTCGGTCGTGGCCGCGCTCGTCACGACCGCGGTCGTGCTGCCGGTCGCGTACCTCACGGTGCGTCATCGCACGCGCGTCGTGGGCGCGGTGAACGCCGTCATCACGAGCGGGTTCGCGATCCCCGGACTGGTGCTCGCCCTGGCGCTCGTGACGATGGTGATTCGCGTTCCGGCCCTGCGGGGCCTCTACCAGTCGTTCCCGCTGCTCGTCCTGGCCTACGTGCTCCACTTCGGGGCTCAGGGCCTGGGCGCCGCGCAGGTGGCGGTGAGCGGGCTCCCGCGCCGCGTGGACGAGGCGGCCCGCACGCTGGGCGCGGGCCGACTCCGCCGGTTGAGGACGATCGACCTCCCGCTGCTCGCGCCGGGCCTGGCCGCCGGCGCCGGCCTGGTGCTGCTCTCCACCGCCAAGGAGCTCCCGGCCACGTTGCTGCTCGCGCCCACGGGCTTCGAGACCCTGTCGACCCGGATCTGGGGTGCCGCGGAGGCGGGCTTCTACGCCCGCGCCGGCCTCGCGTCCCTGGTGCTCCTGGCCGTGTCGGCCGCCCTGAGCTGGCTGCTCACGTTCCGCCGCCTCTCGGGGGGCTGACCGGCCCGCCCGCGGTGATGCCCGTTGGACTGGGAGCCGTCCCGCATTTGCACTCGCATACCGAGAGTGCCAACATGGCCTCTGGCACTCGCCCCCGGTGAGTGCCAGACGTCGGACGGCACAGCTCATCCGGCGGTCCGATATCTGGTCCGATCTCTGGCGGCTCCGATCCGCCCGACCCAGCACCCCAGGGGGGTCCGTCACCGATGCCAAAGCAGATCGCGTACGCCGAGAACGCCCGCCGCTCCCTCGAAGCCGGCATGAACAAGCTCGCCGACGCCGTGCGCGTCACCCTCGGTCCCAAGGGGCGCAACGTCGTCCTGGAGAAGAAGTGGGGCGCGCCGACCATCACCAACGACGGCGTGTCCATCGCCAAGGAGATCGACCTCGAGGACCCCTACGAGAAGGTCGGGGCCGAGCTGGTCA
>CAZCYE010000024.1:0-21447 GCA_964502775.1 uncultured Bifidobacteriaceae bacterium
GGGTGCCGCCGGGACGCGTGGACTCCGCGGCCGGCGACGGGGCCGATGCCGACGGCGCCGATGCCGACGGCGCCGCGGGGCGCGTATCGCCGATCCTGGGCTTGGGCGCGGGTCCCACGGACGCCTTCGACGATCCCGACGCCAGGCCCGCGTCCTCGCGCGCGACCACGGCGACGTCGTCCGCGGTCAACCCATCGTCCGCGAGAGCGTCGGTGTGGTCATCGCCCGCGTGCGGGCCCGCGGTGGAGCGCTCACCGGTTGCGGATCCGCCGCTCGACGCCGGGCTGCGCTTGCGGTTGCGCCCGCCGCGTGAGCCACGGCGACGCCGGCGTGGCGCTCCGGTGGCCCCGCCGTTGGGCGAGCTGGGAGCTGCAGGGTCCGGCGCCTCAGGCGTCGGGGGCGCCCCCGGAGCAGATCGGGTGCTGGCACTCGGGGAGCCGGCAGCGTGGGAGGCGGGGGCCTCCGGTTGCACATCGTCGGGCATGTCGTCGTCCTTTGCTCATCTCGCACACGCCTCCAGCGCGCGCGGGCTCGCCCCCAACGGGGCGAGCAGGGCGCGATCGGCTTCCAGCGGCTCCAGCCGCGCGCCGTCGCGTTCGATCCATTGCCGGGTGCGGAGCACCCGGTCCTCACCGTCGCCCACCGCGACCCCGGCGAGCTCCCGCAACGCCGCGAGCAGCTCGCCCGGGCGTGGCGGCCGGGGATCGGCAGACACATCTGCGTCGAGCCGGACCTGGGATCCGTCGTCCACCACGTGGAGGTGGTGGAGCAGCGGCCGGAGGTCCAGCGAGACGGCGCGACCCTTGCGAACGGTCGCCACCAACAACGATGTCGACCGCAACGCCTGGTCCACCGCGAACTGGAGATCGGCTGCCGGAAAGGCGTCGACGCCGACGCGGTACTCGATGGCCGTGACCGTCTCCTGGAGCGATGCGGCCTTCGGCTGAAGCGGTGCCACACCGGTGACCGCGATCCCCTCGGGCAGCGCCGGGCCGAGTCGCACGGCGAGGTCGTCCAACTCGATCGGGTCGACCACCTCGAAGTCGAGGTACTCGGCGTCACTCTCGTGGCCCACCGACAGCGCAAACCCGAAGCTGACCCGCGGGCGGGGCGAGAAGCCCTGGGTGAAGGCGAGTGGCACCTGCTCTACCCGCAACGCGCGCTCGAACGCGCGAGCCACGTCACGGTGCGAGATGAACCGCACCTTGCCCCGCTTGGCAAAGCGAAGACGGACGGGAAACCGGGCGTCAGTGCGCACGAACCGTCTCCACGAAGCGCACGGGGATCTGCGCGCCGCGCCCCAGATCCTGGCCGGTCCCCTGGCTCCCACCGGCTGGGGCCACGGGCGAGGCGACCACGTGCTCGAGTGCGTGGTCGGTGCACACCCCGCAGTCGTAGCACGGGGTCCAACGGCAATCGGGGAGCCCGTGCTCGGCGAGCGCAGCCTGCCAGTCCTGCCAGAGGAAATCACGGTGCAGGCCGGCCGAGACGTGGTCCCAGGGGAGCGCCTCGTGCTCGTGGCGGTGGCGAGTGACGTACCAATCGGGGTCGATGCCCTCCGCGGCGCACGCGCGTGTCCAGCGCTCGAGGTCGAAGCGCTCGCTCCACTCCTGGAACGTCCCGCCGTCGCGCCAGACGCGCTCGATCACCGCGCCCACCCGCCGGTCACCCCGGCTCACCAGCCCTTCGACGAACGACGCATCCGGGTCGTGCCAGCGGACCTGCACGCCGGTGCGGCGCACGCCGTCCCGCACGAGACCCACCTTGCGCCGCAGCTCGGATGACCCGTTCTGGCCGAACCACTGGAACGGCGTGTGCGCCTTGGGTACGAACCCCCCGACCGACGCGGTCACACTCGCCCGCGCGTGGTAGCGCCGCCCGATTCCCACCACGTTGCGGGCCAGCTCCGCAATGCCACGCGTGTCCTCGTCGGTCTCGGTGGGCAGCCCGACGAGGAAGTACAGCTTCATGCGCCGCCAGCCCTCCGAGTACGCCGCTTCGGCCGCGCCGTAGAGGTCCTCCTCGGTGATCAGCTTGTTGATCACCTGGCGCATCCTCCACGTACCGGCCTCCGGAGCGAAGGTGAGCCCCGTGCGCCGCACGCTTTGGATCTCACTGGCGATGCCCACCGTGAAGGCGTCCACCCGGAGGGACGGCAACGACAGCGCAACGCAACCCGTGCCCTCCTGGGAACGCGCGAGGTCGCTCACCACGGCATCGATGCCCGAGAAGTCGGCGCTCGAGAGGCTCGTGAGGGTCACCTCGTCGTAGCCGGTGCGCCGCAGCCCGTCGCGCACCATGGTGCGGACCTGATCGGCGGGGCGCTCACGTACCGGGCGCGTGATCATCCCGGCCTGGCAGAACCGGCAGCCGCGCGTGCAGCCCCGGAAGATCTCCACGTTGAGCCGGTCGTGGACCACCTCCATCAGCGGCACGAGCTGGTTCCGGGGGTACGGCCAGTCGCCGAGGTCGGCCACGGTGCGCTTCTCCACGCGGTCGGGCACGCCCGGGTACCGCGGTGCGATCGAGACGAGGAACGGACCGTCGTAGGTGACGTCGTAGAGGGAGGGGACGTAGACGCCCGGAACGGTCGCGAGGTCGCGGAGCACTTCCTCGCGATGCCGCCGTCCGCCCCGCTTCCAGGCGACGATGACCTCGTTGACCTCGCCGACCACCTCCTCACCGTCGCCGACCACGAAGGCATCCACGAAGTCGGCAAGGGGCTCGGGGTTGTAGGCGCAGTGACCGCCCGCGATCACCAGCGGGTGGGTGCTCGTCCGGTCCGCAGCGCGCACGGGCACGCCGGCCAGGTCGATGCAGTTCAGGACGTTGGTGAACACGAGCTCGGCCGAGAGGTTGAAGGCGAGCACGTCGAAGTCGCCGGCCGGTCGGTGACCCTCCACCGAGAACAGCGGGAGCCCACGGGCGCGCAACTCCCCCTCGAGGTCGACCCAGGGCGCGTACGCCCGTTCGGCCGCCGCGTCGTCTCGCTCGTTGAGGATCTCGTAGAGGATCTGGAGCCCCTGGTTGGGGAGCCCGATCTCGTAGGTGTCGGGGTAGAGGAGCAACCAGGACGCCCGAGCCGGACTGTGGTGCGGCAGGACGCTGCCCCGCTCCATCCCGATGTACCGAGCGGGCTTCTCGACCCGGGCCAGCAGAGGTTCGATCCTCGGCCACAGGGTGATCATGTTCCCGACCAGTCTAGGCGCCCGGCGCTCGGTCGGCCCCGATCGATCGTGGGTGACCCGCCACGGACCTCGTGAGCCATCAGGAGAAGCGGCGCGCGTGCACGTTGGCCACGAGCGCGACCAGCGCGCAGCACGTGATCAGGCTCGATCCGCCGTAGCTCATGAACGGCAGCGGAATCCCCGTCACGGGCATGATCCCCATCGTCATGCCGATGTTCTCGAAGATCATGAACCCGAACATCGAGAGCACACCCACGCACACGAGCGTGCCGTAGTGATCGCGGGCGAGGCGCGCGGCTCGCCAGGTGCGCCACATCACGAGGGCGAACAGCCCCAGGAGCGTGGCCGCGCCCACGAAGCCCAGCTCCTCGCCCACCGCGGTGAAGATGAAGTCCGTGTGCTGCTCGGGCACGAAGCCGAGCTGGGTCTGGGAGCCGCCGAACAGCCCCAGGCCGGAGAGGCCGCCGGCACCGAGCGCGTTCTGGGACTGGTTCACGCTGTACGCGTCGCCGTCGCCGCCGAAGGGGCCCGTGAGCCGATCGATCTGGTACTGCTTGAGAATCCCGAGGCTCACCACCGCGAAGACCAACGTGGCCGCCAGCAGTGCGAGCACGACCAGGTACCGCCCCCGCACGCCGGCCACGGCCAGCAGCCCGATGACGCCGAAGAGCAGGACCATGTTGGTGCCGAGGTCGGGTTGGAGCTGCACCAGACCGATCGGCACCAGCGCGAGGCCCACGATCACCGTGAGGCGCCAGGGATCGATGTCGCCCCGGTGCTCGTTGACGTAGCCCGCCAGGGCCACGACGAGACCGAACTTGGCGAACTCGGACGGCTGGAGCTGGAATCCGAACGGCAGCTGGAACCAGGCCTGCGCGCCGTTGGCGGCAGAGCCCATCGGCGTGAGCACGAAGAGCAGGATCACCACCACGACGACGTAGGCGATCAGGGAGAAGTCGCGGAACTTGCGATAGTCCACCCGCAAGATCGCGATCCCGATCCCGATCCCGATCGCGAGCGCCAGCACCTGGCGCTTGAGGTAGTACGTGGGATCGTCGTCGATGTGGCGCGATGCCGAGTAGATCATGACTAGCCCCAGGATCGCGATGAGCGCGCACGCACCCAATAGGACCCAGTCGAGGCGGGACGCAAGATCGGATGAGAGAATCGGTCGGCTTCGGCGAGTGGCACCGGCTCGCAGGTAGCGACGGTCCCGGGTGCTGAGCGCCATCAGTCACCACCTCGGGGCTGGCGAACGGTGACCCCACGAGGATTGAGGTTGCCGAAGAGCGCATCGATGATCCGGCGCGCGATCGGTGCGGCCGTCGCGCCACCGAACCCGCCTTGCTCCACCACCACGGCAACCACGTACTGGGGGGTGTTGGTGTCGGGCGGCGGGTTCGGGTTCACCATTCCCACGAACAGCGCGTTGTCCTGCTTGTTGATGCTCTCCGAGGTGCCGGTCTTCCCCGCGAGCTGCCCGCTGGTGTAGCCGCCGAAGGCGGCCGTCGCGGTCCCGTTGCCGGCGGTCACCGCGCCGATGAGTCCTGACATGATGGCGCCGCGCACCTCGGGGTCGAGGCCGGTGGTGTTGATCGGCTGCGCGGGCAGCTCGCGCAGCGTCTCCTCTCCGCCCGGCCCCAGAATGGCCTCGGCGAGGCGGGGCGAGTACACCGTGCCGCCGTTGAGGAAGGCGGCGTAGCCCGTGGCGAGCTGAAGGGGCGTCACCAGGAGGTCGCCCTGACCGATCGACAGGTTGGCGCTGTCACCCGGGAACCATTGTTGGTCTTGTTCCGGACCGTTCAGCTGCTCGATGAATTTCTTCTTCCACCGCTGATCAGGAACCCGTCCCGCCTGCTCATTGGGAAGCCCGCTGTTGCTCGACGCGCCGAACCCGTACGCGCGCGCGGTGCGTTGGATGCCGTTGCCCCGGCGCCGGATCTGACGGGCCGCGCCATCACTCTTGTTGTCGTCGTTCTTGCTGTACCAGGTCTTCCAGAACTTGAAGCCGAGGTTGTAGAAGTACACATCGCTCGAGACCGTGAGCGCCGAGGCGAGGTTCACGATCCCGTACTTGGAGTCGCGCGCGTTGCAGAACTCGCGCTCCTCGTAGGCGATGCAGCCCTGGTCGTTGAGCGTGAACTGCGGCGTCACCTGCTTGTTCTCGAGCGCGGCGATCGACGTGAACAGCTTCCAGGTGGAGCCCGGCGGGTACGCGCCCGAAGTCGCCCGATTGAGCAGTGGGTTGTTGCTCACATCCGAGGTAAGCGCTCGGTACTCCTCGGCGCTGAGCCCCTGCGAGAGCTTGATGGGGTCGAACGTGGGGTACGAAGCCATCGCCACCACCGAGCCGTCACGCGCGTCGAGCACCACCGTGGCGGCCCCGGTACCGTCATAGGTCGCGAACCGTTCCCGCACGTTGACGTCGCGGATCTCGCGAACCTGCTCCACACCTTGGCGCAGCGATTCCTCGGCGATGCGCTGGATGTCGAGATCCATGGTGAGCTGCACGTCGTTGCCGGCCTTGGCCGGCGTGTCGCTCACCACACGGACCAGGCGCCCCGCGCTGTCCACCTCGAGACGCCGCACGCGTGGTTGACCTCGCAGCTCGCTCTCGAAGACCCGCTCGACGCCCTCCTTGCCGATGACGTCTTCGCCGGTGTAGTTCTCGCTCTCGTTGAGCTGAATGTCCTCCGCGGACACCGAGCCGACGTAGCCGAGCAAGTGGGCGGCGATCGCACCGTACGGATACACGCGTACCGTGCGCCGGGTCGCGATGATCCCGGGGAACTGCTCGGGACGCTCCTTGATGTACACGAGCGTCTCGTAGTCGACCCCGTCCATCACCGGGATGGGCTCGTACGCCGTGAGCCGCGGGTCTTCAGTTCGGGACCGCAGGGTCTTCTCCTTGATCCCGAGCGTCTTAGCCAGGTTGGTGATCGCGATCTCCAGCTCGGTCTCCGACGTTCCCCGTCGAATGCGCACGCTGTTGACCACGGCGTTCTCGACGATGATCCGACCTTGGCGATCGCGGATCGTGCCCCGGGCGCCGGGCTCCACGACGAGGCGTGTCTTGTTGGCCTTGGTGCGCGCGACGAAACTCTCGGCGTCGGTGACCTGGAGGAACCACAGGCGCACGAGGAGCCCCGAGAAAAGCGCCATCACGATCACGCCGATGACGGAGAGCCGAAGCCGGCCGTTGCTTTCGGTCACGCTGGTATCACCCCGAGATGCTGCGCCCAGCCGTCACTGTCTTCAGCCCAGGCTACCGGCTGGCCCGCCGATCGCCGAGGGCAGGCCGAACGCCCCGAACGCCGCGAACGCCGCGCACAGGCGCGGAGCGCGTCACCGCCCGAAGCGCGCCGGCCCCAGGTCGGCATCGCGGTTGGCCCAAGATACGAACGGGAAGATGGCGAGCGCGAGGAGGGCGTCGTAGAGCGCCCCGACCACGATGAGCTTCACGCTGTTGAGCGAGAAGTAGCCGTCCTTCCCCGCGATGCCGCCGACGATGGTGAAGATCGTGCCCCCGACCAGGCCGCCAATCGCTCCGAGAATCGGCCCGATGCTGCGCGACTCGCGTACGAACCCCTGCTGGAACATCCCGATCGCATAGCCAGCCAGTGCGAACGACAGTGCGGAGAGGCCTGCCGGCTTCTCCAGGAACATGTCCATGAACAAGCCGCTCAGGAAGCCGAAGACGAGCGCCGGCCGGGGGCCGAGCTCGTAGGCCATGGCCACGGTCGCCACCAGGCACAGCGAGGGCGTCGCGCCGAAGACACGCAGGGACGGAAAGAGCGTCGTCTGGAGCACCACGAGCGCCACGACGAGCAGCACGAGCCGGAGACGGCGAGCGAGCACGGTGCGGGTGCGGCGCTACGCGCCGTTGCCGTTCGCCGGCTGCGCCGCCGGCTCGGGCCAGCGGAGCACCTTCACGAACTCCACGTCGTCGAGCGCCACCAGCGGCGCGAGGAAGATCCGGGGCTCGAAGTCGCCCGGCTCCCGCTCGATCCGCAGCACGCGGCCGACGGGCACATCGGGCGGGAAGGCGCCGTTGAGTACGGCGGCGGTGAACAGCAACTCGCCCTCGGAGACCTCGACGCGGGGATTCGAGAGGAACGTGAGGCGCATCTCACGATCACCGGGGCGTCCTTCGGCGATCCCGCGCTCCTTGCTCACCTCGAGGCGGACCCCCACCCCGAAGCCCGGGTTGTCGAGGAGCGTGACCGTGGAACGCGTGCTCGCCGTCGCGGTGACCTTGCCCACGAGGCCGCCGCCGGTCACGACGGGCTGGCCCACCCGGATCCCCTGGTTCGTCCCCTTGTTGATCTGGACCGTGCGTTCGAAGTCGCCGGGCGCGCCGCTCACCACCCGAGCTGCCACCGCTGTCGCGTCCTCGATCGTGGGGAGATCGAGGAGTCGCTCGAGCTCGCCGACCGCGGACCCCACCGCTCGGCGGCGGCGCAGCCGACCCTCCAGCTCGGCGATGCGGCGATCCTGGCGCTCCACCCGCTCCCGCAGCGACCCACCGCTCGTGAGATCGGTCACGGGTGAGACCACCGAGTCCACGACCGATTCCACCGGGTCGACCACATTTCGCGTCGCGTTGCGAACCGTGTTGATCACGCCGCTGCCCCGCGAATCGAGCGTCACCAGGATCAACGCACTCACGACGATCAGCAGGAGCAGGGAGCGACCGCCGGTGTCGCGTCGTTGAACCACCATGCGCGCCTCGCCGAGGCCCCGATCAGTCTTCGGGACTGCTGATCAGCACCTGCCTGAGCACGTCGAACTGCTCGAGACACCGGCCGGAGCCGAGCACCACCGTGAAGAGCGCGTGCTCGGCCCGGTTGCAATGGACGCCGGTCTCGGCCTGGATCGCCTCGCCGAGGCCGAGCAGCAGCGAGCCGCCGCCGGCGAGCATGATCCCCCGCTCCATCACATCCGCCGCGAGCTCGGGTGGCGTCTTGTCGAGGGTCACCTTGATCGCGTCGACGATCGATGCCACCGGCTCCTCGATCGCCTCCCGGATTTCCGCCGTCGACACGGTAACGGTGCGCGGGAGCCCGGTGACGACGTCGCGGCCGCGCACGTCGGCGTAGAACTCCTCCTCCAGCGGGCTCGCGCTCGCCAGCTGGACCTTCACCTCTTCCGCGGTGCGCTCACCGAGGCCGAGCGAGTACTCGCGCTTCATGAACGCGTTGATCGCCTCGTCGAACTCGTCGCCGGCCACTCGGCTCGATTCGCTCGTGACGATCCCGCCCATCGAGATGACCGCGACCTCGGTGGTGCCACCACCGATGTCGACGATCATGTTGCCGGTGGGCTCGTGGATGGGCAGACCCGCGCCGATGGCCGCCGCCATGGGCTCCTCGATCACCAAGACCGGCTTGCGGGCGCCGGCAAACTCGGCGGCTTCCTGCACCGCCCGGCGCTCCACGCCCGTGATGCCCGACGGGATGCAGATGACCATGCGGGGCTTGGCCCAGCGGTTGCGCTGGTGAACCCGCTGGATGAAGTAGCGGAGCATCTTCTCGCAGATGTCGAAATCGGCGATGACCCCGTCGCGCAGCGGCCGGACGGCTTCGATGTAGGCCGGGGTGCGACCCTGCATCCGCTTCGCCTCGGTCCCAACGGCGACGATCTTGTCGCTCCGGATGTCGAGCGCGACGATTGACGGCTCGTTGAGCACGACGCCCTGGCCGCGGACATACACCACCGTGTTGGCGGTGCCGAGGTCGACCGCCATATCGCGGCCAATGACGTTGGTGTACCAGGGAGCATTCACGAGATCGGGGTCGGGCGCCCGTCGAGGGCCGCCACGAGAGGTCACAGGCTAGGCGGTCGGGGTCGCGCGGTCCAGCCGCAGCCGCCCGGAATCCCATGAGAGCACGTCGCCCGATGCACCGCATCCGATTCAACCAGGATGCGGGGCCGAATTCGCGCCTTTCGCCGCCGTTGCGTCAGTCGACGTGGTGGGGAAAGAACCGCGCGATCTCGCGCTCGGCCGACTCGGCGGAATCGGATCCGTGCACGAGGTTCTCAGGGGTCCCGAGGGCGAGGTCGCCCCTGATGGTGCCGGGTGCCGCGTCGGCCGGATCCGTCGCGCCCATCGTCGTGCGCACCACCGACCAGGCGTCGGGTCCTCCGGCTACGACCATCGCCACGAGCGGGCCCCGGGTGATGAACGCAACGAGATCGTCGAAGAACGGCTTGCCCACGTGCTCGGCATAGTGCGAACGCGCCAGATCGTCGTCGATCCAGCGCATCTCCATGGCGACGATCGTGAGCCCCCGACGTTCGAGTCGCTCGACGATCTCGCCGACCAACCCCCGCTCCACCGCGTCGGGCTTGCACAGCACGAGCGTGCGGGATCCGACTCCGCCGTCCTGGCTCGCGCTCATCGGCTGCACACTATTCGGGACCCCGAGTGGAGCCCACCACCCGCGCCGGCGTGGAGGCTGGCCGCCCCGGCGTGGAGACTGGCTCGGGCGGCGCCCACGACGTACAGCGATCCCGTCACGACAACCTGCTCGGTCACCGGAGTGCGCGCACGCGCCTGCGCCAGCGCATGCCCCACGTCGTCGACCACGGCGATCCGGTCTTGATCCAACCCCAGTGCGCGGGCCGCGGTCGCCACGTCCTCGGGCGGGCGACCCCGTGGGCTCGGCGCACGGCATGCCACCACGCCGCTCACGCCGGGAAGCCCGAGAGCGGCGAGCATCTCGAGCGGATCCTTCTCGCGTAACAGGCCCACGACGAACGTGATCGGGACGCGGGGGAACTCCTCGGCCAGCGCATCGCGCAGCGCGTGCGCACCGGCGACGTTGTGGGCACCGTCGAGCACCACGAGAGGATCCGAGCCGACCACTTCGAGTCGACCCGGCGAGGACACCCCCGCGAGCACCTCGGCCACCAACTCGGGGGCGAGGGCGGTCCCGAGCAAGGACTCGGCGGCCACGAGCGCCAGCGCCGCGTTGTCGGCCTGGTGCGAGCCGCGCAACGACAGGAACACGTCGCGGTGGACGCCGTACGGAGTGAAGATGTCGATGCGACGGCCGCCGGGCACAGGCGTGTTGGCATTGAGCCCGAAGTCACGATCTCGCACGAGCACCGAGGCGGCCTCGCGGGCCAGGAACGGACGCTGGATCACCGGATCCACCTCGCCGAGCACGAGGACCGAACCCGGCTTGACGATGCCCGACTTCTCGAGGGCGATGTCGTCGATGGTGGGGCCGATGTACTCCACGTGATCGAGGCTCACGTTGGTGACGACGGCGACGTGACCCTCCACCACGTTCGTGGCATCACCGGCGCCACCGAGTCCCACCTCGACCACGGCGGCGTCCACTGCGAGGTCGCCGAACCAGTGCAACGCGGCCGCAGTGAGGATCTCGAAGTAGCTCGGGATCTCGGGGAGGAACTCCTCGACTGCGGCCACGCGCTCGAGCTCGGCGGTGAGGGTGAGGTCGTCGATGGGCTCGCCGTCGTACGCCATGCGCTCGTTCACACGCTCGAGATGGGGGCTCGTGTACGAGCCGATCGCGAGACCGGTGGCCCCGAGCAGCGCGGCGGTGAGCCGCACCACCGACGTCTTGCCGTTCGTACCGGTCACGTGGATGCTCGGGTAGTCGAGCTGAGGAGAACCCAGCAGATCGACGATGGGCCGAATGCGATCCACGGCCAGGAGGGCGCGGGGCTCGCGGGGCACACCGACGCCAGTCTCCAGGTTGACGTGCGCGTCGAGCCACGCGCGGACGTCGGGCGAGGGAGGTTCGACGGCCGGGTTCCGCGCCGGACGACGGCTCATGTCACGCCGCATCCGATTCGGCGAGGGTGACGTGGACGGCGAACGACGAAGCCTCCACGAGTCGCGGCGCGCCGGTCACGTTCCCGGCGAGACACACGTCGGCGAGGCCGGCATCCAACGCCCGCAGCCGGTCGGGCGTGTCGTGCACCTCGAGGAACGCCACTGGAGCGCGCATCGACCGTTGCGCGGTCGTCTTGGCCTTGCGCACCTCGCCGAGCACCGCCGCCGCGAGCTCGTACACGGTGGGATCACCACCGCGGGCGGGCTGATCGAGCTCCCCCACCGCGGGCCACCCCGTCCGATGGATCGACCCCGGCTGGGACCACGACCACACCTCCTCGGTGACGAAGGGAAGGTGAGGGGCGAACAGGCGGAGCAGCGTGGCCAGCGCGAGCGCCAGCGTGGCCCGAGTGGAGTCGGCGCCGCCCTCGGGCCCGGCACCGTAGGCCCGCTGCTTCACGAGCTCCACGTAGTCGTCGCAGAAGCCCCAGAAGAAGCGCTCCGTCTGCTCGAGGGCCCGGGCATAGTCGTAGGCGTCGAACGATGCGCTCGCGTCGGCGACCAGGACTCGTAGGTGACCCAGCAGCGAGCGATCGAGCGGTGCTCGCACGTGCTCGGCATCGGGCTCGTCGGCACCGATCGCGCCGAGCACGAACTTCGAGGCGTTCAACAGCTTGATGGCGAGGCGGCGTCCGACCTTCATCTGCCCGTAGTCGACCGCGGTGTCCACGCCCGGCCGGCCGTTGAGGGCCCAGTACCGCAGGGCGTCGGGCCCGTACTGCTCCACGAGCGGCATCGGCGTGACCACGTTGCCGAGGGACTTGGACATCTTCTTACGGTCGGGATCGAGCACCCATCCGTTAATCGTGGTGTCGCGCCACGGGAGGACTCCGTGCTCGAAGTGCGCGCGCACCACCGTGGCGAAGAGCCACGTACGGATGATCTCCGGGCCCTGGGGGCGCAGATCCATGGGGAACGTACGCGTGAACAGGTCAGGGTCGTCCTCCCACCCGCACGCGATCTGCGGGGTGAGCGACGACGTCGCCCAGGTGTCCATGATGTCGGGATCGCCCACGAAGCCCCCGGGCTTGCCGCGCTGGGTGGCGGTGCAGCCGTCGGGCACGTCGCTCGAAGGATCCACGGGAAGACGCGCCTCGTCGGGCAACAGCGGGTGCTCGTAGTCGGCGACGCCGTTGTCGTCGAGGCGGTACCAGACCGGGAAGGGCACGCCGAAGAAGCGCTGCCGGCTGACAAGCCAGTCTCCGTTGAGGCCCTCGACCCAGCTCTCGTAGCGCGCGCGCATGTACGGCGGGTGCCAACGCAGCTCACGGCCGCGCTCGAGCAGCTCCGCACGCAACGCCACGTCGCGCCCGCCGTTACGGATGTACCACTGGCGCGTCGTGACGATCTCCAGGGGCCGGTCACCCTTCTCGTAGAACTTCACGTCGTGGGTGACGGCGCGGGGCTCGCCCACGAGCGCTCCGGTGGCGCGCAGCAGCTCGACGATCCGCTCGCGGGCCTGCTTGATGGTCTTGCCCGCCAACTCGGCGAACGCGCCCACCGCCTCGGGCTCCCAGTGCGACACCGGTGGAGTGCCGTGGATGCGGCCGTCCCAACCGACCACGGGTCGCGCCGGGAGCTCGAGCTCGCGCCACCAGATGACGTCGGTCAGATCCCCGAACGTGCAGATCATCGCGATGCCCGAGCCCTTGTCGGGATCGGCCAGGTGGTGGGCCCGCACTGGGACCCGCTCCCCGAACAGCGGGGTGAGGACCTCGGAGTCGAACAGGGGCCGGTAGCGCTCGTCGTCGGGATGGGCCACCAGGGCCACGCACGCCGGGATCAGCTCGGGGCGGGTGGTCTCGATGATCACGTCGCCGTCGCCGTCGGCCTTGGCGAACCGAACCGCGTGGTACGCGCCGGGCACGGCCCGGTCCTCGAGCTCGGCCTGGGCCACCGCGGTGCGAAAGTCGACGTCCCACAGCGTGGGCGCCTCCGCGGCGTACACCTCGCCTCGAGCCAGGTTGCGCAGGAACGCCCGTTGCGAGCTACGACGGGCCGACGCCCCGACGGTCGTGTAGGTCAGCGACCAATCGACCGAGAGTCCGAGATTGCGCCACAGCTCCTCGAACTTCTGCTCGTCTTCCACCACGAGGCGCTCGCACAGCTCCACGAAGTTCGGGCGGGAGACGGGCATGGGGTTCTTGGCCGGTTTGGTGGGCGGCTCGAAGTCGGGGTCGTAGGCCAGCGTCGGATCGCACCGGACGCCGAAGTAGCCCTGCACGCGCCGCTCGGTGGGCAGGCCGTTGTCGTCCCAGCCCATCGGGTAGAAGAGCTCGCGCCCCTGCATGCGGCGGTGGCGCGCGATGGCGTCGGTCTGGACGTAGCCGAACACCGAGCCCATGTGCAGTGAGCCGCTGACGGTGGGCGGCGGCGTGTCGATCGAGTAGATCTCGGCTCGACCCTTGGAGCGATCGAAGCGATAGGTGCCGTCCGCCTCCCAACGTGCCGACCACTTCTCCTGGAGCCCATCCAGGGTCGGCTTGTCGGGCACCTCCACCATCCGCCGAGTCTAGAAACTGTTCGACCATCTGCCGCCCCTGTGGGGGGCAGGTGATCACGCGGGGTCAGGCGGTGCGGCGGTCCGGGGTGGTGCTGATCAGCGTCGGTGTCATGTGGTCGAGGACGACGCCACGATCGATGACGCAGCGCGCGATGTCAGTGCGGCTGGGGAGGTCGTACATCACGTCGAGGAGGACGTCCTCCAGGATCGCGCGCAGACCTCGGGCGCCGGTCCCCCGCTTGAGCGCCTCCTCGGAGACGGCCTGGAGCGCGTCCTCGGTGAGGGTGAGATCGACGTCGTCGAACTGGAAGAACTTCTGGTACTGCTTGAGGAGCGCGTTCTTCGGCTCGATGAGGATCCGCATCAGCGCTTCCTGGTCAAGGTTGTGCACGGCGCCCACCACCGGCAGGCGACCCACGAACTCGGGGATGAGCCCGAACTTCAGCAGGTCCTCGGGGAGCATCCCCGCCAGCAGGGTGCCGAGGTCCTTCTCGTCGGAGCGCCGCACGTCGGCGCCGAAGCCCACGCCGCGGCCGCCGATCCGGCTCTCGATGATCTTGTCGATCCCGGCGAACGCGCCACCGCAGATGAACAAGATGTTCGTGGTGTCGATCTGGATGAACTCCTGGTGGGGATGCTTGCGGCCACCCTGGGGCGGCACCGAGGCGGTCGTGCCCTCGAGGATCTTGAGCAGCGCCTGCTGCACGCCCTCGCCGGAGACGTCGCGGGTGATGGACGGGTTCTCCGCCTTGCGGGCGATCTTGTCGATCTCGTCGATGTAGATGATGCCGGTCTCGGCATTCTTCACGTCGTAGTCGGCGGCCTGGATCAACTTGAGCAGGATGTTCTCGACGTCCTCACCCACGTATCCGGCTTCGGTGAGCGCCGTGGCGTCCGCGATCGCGAACGGCACCTTGAGCAGCCGGGCGAGCGTCTGGGCCAACAGCGTCTTGCCGCAGCCCGTGGGCCCGACGAGCAGGATGTTCGACTTCTGGAGCTCGACCTCGGGATCCCCGTAGGCACCGGCCTGCACCCGCTTGTAGTGGTTGTAGACCGCAACCGACAGGATCTTCTTGGCGTGCTCCTGACCGATCACGTAGTCGTTGAGGTACTCGTAGATCTCCCGTGGCTTGGGGAGCTCGTCGAAGTGCACCTCCGCGCCCTGGGCGAGCTCCTCCTCGATGATCTCGTTGCAGAGGTCGATGCACTCGTCGCAGATGTAGACCCCAGGACCGGCGATGAGCTTCTTGACCTGCTTCTGGCTCTTGCCACAGAAGGAGCACTTGAGCAGGTCGCCCCCGTCACCGAACTTGGCCACGTCGTCCTCCCTGTCTCCGGGCCATTCAGCTCACACCGGCAGCAGCCGCCACCGACGCGAGCTCGCGGTTGGTGATCACCTCGTCGATGATGCCGTACTCACGCGCCTCGGGCGCGCTCATGATGAAATCGCGGTCGGTGTCGTGGGCAACCTTCTCGACCGTCTGCCCCGTGTGGTGCGCGAGGATCTCGTCGAGGAGCTCGCGCATGCGGATGATCTCTTTGGCCTGGATCTCGATATCGACGGCCTGGCCGGACACACCGCCGTGAGGCTGGTGAATCAGGATGCGAGCGTGCGGGAGGGCAAACCGCTTGCCCTTCGAGCCCGCGGCCAGCAACACCGCGGCCGCGGACGCCGCCTGGCCCACGCAGATCGTCTGCACGGCAGGCTTGATGTAATGCATGGTGTCGTAGATCGCGAACAGCGCGGTGATCTCGCCACCGGGAGAGTTGATGTACACGGAGATGTCCTTGTCGGGGTCTTCGCTCTCGAGATGGAGAAGCTGGGCGATCATGAGATTGGACACCGTGTCGTCGATCGGCGTTCCGAGGAAGATGATCCTCTCCTTGAGCAACCGAGAGTAGATGTCGAACGCCCGCTCGCCGCGGTTCGTCTGCTCGATGACCGTGGGCACCAGATAGCTCTGGTACCGGTGATCCGATGCGCTCACTCCTGCTCCTCCGGGGGGTCGGTTAGCGGGTGTGTCGATGGTGTGTCGGGATGTGGCTCGGCTTCGCCACCCTGCTCTTCGGCGGCTACGAGGTCGGCTGCGGTCTGGCCCGTCGGTAGTGCGAGGTCCACGGCGTGCCCGGACTCATCGACGACCGTGGCTCGATCGACGAGGAGCTTCAGGGCCTTGCTACGAACGATGTCAGAGCGTACCGCCTCGATCGCGCCCCTCCGTTCGAAGTCCGAGCGGATCTTCGAAGCCTTCTCGCCCATCCGCTCGGCCAGCCGGTCGACCTCGGTGTCGAGGTCGTCGTCGGTCGCCTCGAGCCCTTCGGCCGCCGCCACCGCGCGCAGAGCGAGGTCTGCCCGAACCGACGCGGATGCGGCATCGCGCAAGCCCACCATGAGGTGCTCCTCGGTCTGCCCGGTCGCTTCGAGGTACTGGGGAACCGTCATGCCCTGGTGCTCGAGCCGGTGGACGAAGTCGTGCAACCGGTGCCTCATCTCCTCATTGACGAGGGCCTCGGGCAGCTCGATCTCGACCAGGCCGGCGACGGACTCGAGCACCTTCTCGCGCACCGCCATCTGGGCCTGCACCGTCCCCACGAGCTCGAGGCGCGACCGGGCGTCATCCCGCAACGCGTCGATGGTGTCGAACTCGCTCACCTCCGACGCCCACTCGTCGCTGGGATCGGGCAGCACCTTGCGCTTGGCTCCCTTCACGAGCACCTGGAACGCGACCTCCTGACCGGCCCGCTCCGCGAAGCGCTCGGGCAGCACGTCGTTGAACTTCAAGATGTCACCGGCGCGCTTGCCCGCGAGCTCCTCGTCGAGCTTGCCCACCACGATCCCCGAGCCGAGCTCGTAGAGGAAGTCGCTGGCGCTCAGGCCGTCGATGACCTCGTCGTGCACGTAGCCCTTGATGTCGATCTCGGCGAAGTCGCCGGTGGCCAGGGGCGCGGTCTTCTCCTCGAGGTCCGCGAAGCGCTCGCGCAGGTGATCGATCTGCGCGTCGATCGCCTCGTCGGTGACCTCGGGGCTCGAGATCTCGACCCGCAGCCCGTCGTAGCCCTTGAGGGTCACGACCGGCCGCACCTCCACCACCGCATCGAACGTGACGTCGCCGTCGTGCTCGCCGGCGGTGATGTCGATCTCGGGCGAGGCGATCACATCGATGTGCTCGGCCTCCACCGCCCGGGCGTAGTACTCGGGCAGGGCGTCACGCAGCGCTTGCTCCCGGGCGGTCTCGGTGCCGAGCCTGGCCTCGAGCAAGCGACGCGGCACCTTGCCCGGCCGAAATCCGGGCACGCGCACGTCACGCGCCAACTTGGCGAAGGCGGCGTCGATGGCCTGCTCGAAGTCCGCCGCGGGCACCTCGACACGAAGCCGCACCTTGTTTCCCTCGAGCGGCTGGACCGACGTGGAGAGGGGCGACATAGAGAGAGGGGCAGGATACCCGTGCTCCCACAGCACCCTTCGCACCAACCAAGGCGACGACACGCCGCTCGGGCGGGTGCTAGACGATGCGCCAGTGGAGGGGCTCTCGTTCACGTCCCTGATGGCAGTCGCCGCGATCGCGCTCGCTGCGCCGTTGCTGACGTCGCTCGCACCCCGGGTACGTATGCCCGCGCTCGTGCTCGAGATCGTGCTCGGCATCGCGGTCGGACCCTCGGGCCTCGACTGGGTGCGGGTCGATGTGCCGGTCGAGGTGCTCGCCCTCATCGGGCTTTCGTTCCTGCTGTTCCTCGCCGGTCTCGAGCTCGACCTGCACGCCCTGCGCGGGCGTGCAGGTCGGATCCTGGCCGCCTTCGGCGCATCCGCCGCGCTCGCGGTGGGCGGCGGCTACCTGGTCAACCTCGCCGACGACAACGACCGACCGCTGTTCCTCGCGGTCGTGTTGATGTCGACCTCCCTGGGTTTGGTCGTGCCTGTGCTGCGCGACGCAGGCCGGACGTTCTCCTCGTTCGGTCAGCTCGTGCTCGCCGCGAGCTCGGTCGGCGAGTTCGGCGCGATCCTGGCGCTCGCCGTCTTCTACTCCGAAGGGGGCTCGTCGTTCGGGTCCGAGCTGTTCCTGATGCTCGGGTTCGCGCTCCTCGTGGTGGTGATCGCGGTCGCGCTCAGCCGCGCCGAGCGCTCATCACGCTTCGCGCACACACTGGCCCGCCAGGAGGAGACTTCGGCCCAGCTCGGTGTGCGCGTCGCCATCCTCGTGCTGGCCGTGTTCGTCGCGCTCTCGGGCGAGCTGGGCTTCGAGGCGGTGCTCGGCGCCTTCGTGGCCGGGGCGCTGCTACGGGTGACCGACCCCGAGGAGCGGCTCACCCATGCCCGCCTGCGTTCCAAGCTCGAGGCCATCGGCTACGGCTTCCTCGTCCCGTGCTTCTTCGTGACCACGGGGCTCGAGTTCGACGCCGGGGCGCTCTTCGACGACGCCGGGAGCATCGCGCTCGTGGGGCTGTTCCTGGTGGCGCTCCTCGTGGTGCGGGCGGTTCCCGCGCTCGCCTACCGACGGCTGTACGACGGCCGTCGCGCACTGGTAGCCGGCCTGCTCCAAGCCACCTCGCTCTCGGTGCCGGTCGTGGCGGTGAAGATAGGTCGCGAGCTGGGCACCATCGACGCCGAGACCGGCGCGGCCATCGTCGCCGCGGGCCTGCTGTCGGTGCTGATCTTCCCGCCCATCGCGCTCACGTTGCTGGGCGCGGCAGAACCGTCCGACGACGACAGCGCCTGAGCCCGGCGGCACTCCCGTTACCCTGGAACCACCGGGGAGTGGCGCAGCTTGGCAGCGCGCCTGCTTTGGGAGCAGGAGGTCGGGGGTTCAAGTCCCCCCTCCCCGACCAGCGGCGAACGCCGCTATCCGCGGGTGTAGCTCAATGGCAGAGCTCCAGCCTTCCAAGCTGGCGATGCGAGTTCGATCCTCGTCACCCGCTCGAGGCGAGCAGCGCGTCGAGCGCGGCCTGGTCGTCGGCCGAGAGTTCCCACGCGCCGATGGCCGCGACATTGGCGCGGACCTGCTCGGGTGACGTGGCCCCCGTGATGACGCTGGCGACGGCCGGGTTGGCCACCAGCCAGGAGATCGCGAGCTCCAAGAGGGTGTGGCCGCGCTCGGCCGCGAAGGCCTGGAGCTGGTCGACCAGGGCCATGTTGTCGTCGGTGAGGTACTTGTCCCGCAGCGGCTTGGCCCGCGAGAGCCGACCGCTCGTGGGCTCCTCGCCCCGCCGGTACTTGCCGCTGAGCGCGCCGCTGGCGAGAGGGAAGAAGGGCACGAACGCGAGGCCGAGCCGCTCGCACGCGGGCAGCGCGTCGGTCTCGGCGTCGCGCACCAGCAGGCTGTACTCGTTCTGCACCGCGGCGAAGGGCCGCAGGCCCAGATCCGCGGCGGCGCGGGCCGCCTCGTCGAGCATCGCGGCCGAGAAGTTGGAGCACCCGATCTCGCGCACCTTGCCGGCCTCGACCAAGGCACTCAGCGCGCCGAGCGTGTCGCCGATGGGGGTGTCGGGGTCGGGGCGGTGCAGCCAGTAGAGGTCGATGCGGTCGGTGCCGAGCCGAGCGAGGCTGCCCTCCACGGCTTGGGCCGCGGAGTCGGGGTGGCCGCCGGTCAGGCCCTCCGGCGCGTCCGTGCCGAACTTCGTGGCGATGACCACCTCGTCACGGCGCGAGCCGAGCGCCCGACCGAGGTGCTCCTCGGAGGCGCCGCTGCCATAGACGTCGGCGGTGTCGAAGTGGTTGACACCCAGATCGAGCGCGGTGTGCACGATCGCCTCCGCGGTGGGGGCGTCGATGGCCCAGCCGAAGGTGTTGCAGCCCAGCCCCGCCACCGAGACCTCGAGCTCGCCGATCTTCCTCGTTGCCGTCATGGGATCCCATCTCGTGAAGCGGCGGCAGGCCCGCGTGCCCCCCGAGGTGCGACGCGGCCGATCAGGCGCTCATTCTGACCGCGTCCCTACCGGAGCGCACGTGGGGCGCGCCGCGATCGGTCGGACACCGCTCACGACGCGGCGCGCAGCTCCCGGTCGGCCGATTCGCGCAGGCACGGGTCGCCGCACGACACGGTGGTCGCCACCTGGGTCACCGACGCGACCGCCGTCGTCCGGCGAATGGTGAGGAAGGCCAGTGCAGCACCCACTACCGCCAACCCCGCGCAGATGAACATCGCGGTGTCGAACCCGGCGCGGAGATCGAGCACGCCGCCAGCTCCGGCGATGCCGGCGAGCGCGGGCAGCACCGCGACGGCGAGCAGGCCCCCGATGCGGGCGACGGCGTTGTTGACCGCCGACCCGATGCCCGCATGGCGATCGTCGATGGCCGCGAGCACCGTGGCCGTGAGGGGCGCGACGGTGAAGATGAGCCCGACGCCCAGCACGACCGCGCCGGGCAGCACTCCATCCCAGTAGGTGACCCCGGGCTCGACGCGGGCCAGCAGCGCCATGCCGGCGCCCACGATGAGGGGCCCGACCGTCATCGGGATCCGGGGCCCGATTCGCTGGGCGAGCGCGCCGGCACGGGCCGAGAACGCCAGCATCAGCAACGTGAGCGGTAGCAGCGACGCCCCGGCCTCGAGCGCGGAGTACCCGAGGTCGACCTGGAGGTACACGACGAGCAGAAAGCTCACCGCGCCGAGCGCGGCGTACACCGCGAACGTGACTGCATTCGCGCCCGCGAACTGGAGCGAGCGGAACACGCTGAGCGGCACCATCGGGTGCGGGGAGCGCGCCTCGATCAGCACGAACGCCACGATCGAGAGCCCACCGACCACGCCGAGGACGACGGACGCCCCCGGCCAGCCTCGGCCCGGTCCCTCGATGAGCGCGTAGACGATGCCGGCCAACCCGGTGGCGAGCACAGCACCGCCGAGCACGTCGACGCGCCGTTCGGCCTCGGTGTCGGAGGTCTCGGGCACGTGCCGCAGCGTGAGCACCATCGTGACCGCGATCAGCGGCAGGTTGATGAAGAAGATGAGGCGCCACGAGACCGCGTCGATGAGCCACCCGCCGAGGAACGGACCGATGGCCATGGCCACCCCGGCGAGACCCGACCAGGCGCCGATCGCCCGGCCGCGATCGTCGGGATGGAACGACGCGGAGATGATGGCCAGACTCGCCGGTACGAGCAGCGCGGCGGTGACGCCCTGGAGCGCCCGCGCGGCAATGAGCGTCTCGATGCCGGGCGCGACCCCGCACAGCAGCGAGGTGGCGGCGAAGCCGGCCAAGCCCACCAGGAACATCCTGCGGCGCCCGAACAGGTCACCGAGCGAACCGCCGATCACGAGCAGCGACCCCAGGGTGAGCAGGTAGCCGGTCACCACCCATTGGAGGCCGGCGAGGTCGGCATCGAGGCCGCGCGCGATGTCGGGCAGCGCCGCGTTCACCACCGTGCCATCGAGGAACGCGACCCCGGATCCCAGCACTGCGGCCGCGACCACCCAGCGCCCAGTGGCGGTCCCCATCCGGATGCCCGGCGCGGCAGCGCTCATGTTCGCCGGAAGCGCTCGTCGAGCATCACGAGGTGATCGGCCAGGGCCGGATCGGCGCCGGGTCCGAATGCGGATACCAGCGTGCCGCCGGCGCCGCAGCACGGGCACCGCAGCGCGAAGACGATGGCCTGCTCGTCGGGATCGCTCGGGCCCTCGAAGCGGTACACCCGAACCGCCTCGGCACGCCGGATCTCGTGACCCTCACCACAGGCATCGCAGCGAATGCCGTCGGGCCCGAGCGTGAGCGATGCGCCATAGCCTTCGCGTTCGAGCAGTCGGACGGCTTCGAGCACGGTCGTGGGCTCGTCGCTCACACCGCGACGCTATCGCCGCCACGAGGCCGCGACTTCGGCGCAGTCGACCAGTACACTGACTCGGCTCCGACCCCACGAGCGCCCGTAGCTCAGCCTGGATAGAGCAGTGGACTTCTAA
>CAZCYE010000025.1:0-20556 GCA_964502775.1 uncultured Bifidobacteriaceae bacterium
CCATCCTGGGCATCGAGACGTCGTGCGACGAGACCGCGGCCGCGGTCGTGCACGGCGGCCGCCACGTCGCGTCGTCCGTGGTGTCGAGCCAGGTCGACCTCCACGCGCGCTTCGGGGGTGTGGTCCCCGAGATCGCGAGCCGGGCGCACGTGGAGCTCGTGGGCCCCGTGATCGCCGACGCCCTGGGCGAGGCCGGCGTGGACTTCGACGGGCTCCACGCGGTCGCGGCGTGTCACGGCCCGGGTCTGGCCGGCGCGCTGCTGGTGGGGGTGAGCGCGGCCAAGGCGATCGCGCTGGTCACGGGGATCCCCTACGTCGCCGTGAACCACCTCGAGGCGCACCTCCACGCGGCCTGGCTCGGCGAGACCGATCCCGAGCCTCCGCTCGCGGTGCTCGTCGTGTCGGGCGGCCACACGCTGCTGGTCGTGGTGCACGGCCCGGGGCGGTACCAGGTCGTCGGCCAGACCGTCGACGACGCGGCCGGCGAGGCCTTCGACAAGGTGGCGCGCTTCTGTGGCCTCGGCTACCCGGGCGGGCCCGCCATCGAGGTCGCGGCCCGACACGGCGATCCCGAGGCGGTGCGCTTCCCCCGGGCAATGCCCGGCGAGGCCGACTTCTCGTTCTCGGGGCTCAAGACCGCGGTCGTGAACCACGTGCGCCGCCACCCGGAGATGGCCGTGGCCGACGTCGCGGCGTCGTTCCAGGCCGCGGTAGTGGACCAGCTGGTGGCCAAGCTCGTCGCCGCCGCGGACGCCCATCACGCCCGCAGCCTCGTGCTCGGGGGTGGGGTGGCGGCCAACACCGTGCTGCGAGCCCGGGTCGAGGCGGCCGCGGCCGCCTCGGGCCGCCGGGCGCTCGTGCCCCCACCCGAGCTCTGCACCGACAACGCGGCCATGATCGCCGCGGCCGCGTGGTGGCGACTCGCCGCCGACGGCCCCTCTCCCCTCGACGGGGGCGTGGAGCCCAACCTCAGGTTGCCCGAGACGGCGCTCTAGGGGTACGGGGCGTCTACGATCCCACGATGCGGCGCCTAGGTCTCACGCTCCTCGTCGTGGGCGTGGTGGTGGCCGGTCCCGCGACCGCCCTCGCTGATCCCACCGGGTACTCGTCGCGCCCCGCCGACAACAACTTCTACGTGGTCGACCTCGCCGACGGCTCCCACTCCTCGCCGGGGTCGGTGGGCGACGTGCGGTCCTGGGCGATGCGCGCGAGCGACGGGCTCGTCTACGGGATCAACGGCGGCTCCGACACCCTCATCCGGGTCACCCCGAGCCCGTTCCTCGTGGCGTCCGTCGGCGCGCTCGGCGTCAACGTGGAGGAGAATGCCGGCGACGGCCTCGCGTTCACGCCCGACGGGCGTCTGTGGATGTCGGTCCTGGTGGGAGATCCCGGCGTCTGGCAGCTCTACGAGGTCGACCCCGACAACGGGGCGGCCACGTTGGTGGGCAACCTCGAGGACTCGACCGATGCCAACACCGAGATCTCCGGCCTGGCTTCCGGCTGCGACGGCACGCTCTACGGGGGCGGGGCCACCAGCCTCTACGAGGTGAGCACGACGGACGCCGCGGTGACGCTCGTCGGAGGCTTCGGCGGCGCGATCGGGGCCAACACCTCCAAGGGCCTCGACTTCGATGCCACCGGCGTGCTGTGGGGCATCAACGAGAACGGTGAGATCTTCACCGTGGATCCCGCGACCGGCACCGCCACGCTCGTGTCGAACGCCGCGGCCCCAACGACCAGCTTCACCGGCCTCGCCATCACCCCCGCGGTCGCGTGCACGGATCCCGGCGGATCGGGCTTCCCCAGCTTCACCGGCTGACGCATCGACGGGCCGCCCCACCGGGCTTGCCGGACCGTCGGCGGAGGGGATAGGTTGGGCGTTGGCACTCGCCTGCTTCGAGTGCTAAACGTTCGATTCTGCTCGACACCATGTCTGGACTTAAGGTCCGGATGCCAGGAGGCACCCCGATGAATCTCCAGCCGCTCGAGGACCGCATCGTCGTCCGGGCCGGCGAGCCCGAGGAGACCACGGTCAGCGGGCTCGTGATCCCCGACACCGCGAAGGAGAAGCCCCAGCAGGGTGAGGTGCTCGCGGTGGGGCCGGGCCGGCGGACCGAGAGCTCCGGTGAGCTCGTCCCGATGGACCTCGCGGTCGGTGACACCGTCGTGTACTCCAAGTACGGCGGCACCGAGATCACGGTGGAGGGCGAGGATCTCCTGATCCTCACCAGCCGCGACGTGCTCGCCAAGGTCACCAAGTAGCACGTTCACCACGTTGACGACGGCGCCCCGCGCGGGCGCCGTCGTTTCGCGCCTGCGAGTACGCCCGCGCTAGTTGCGGTAGGTCGTCTCGTCCCGGAGGCGCTCGTAGCCGCCGACGACGTCCTGGCTGGTCACGCCACCGGAGCTGCTCGCGCTGCTCGAGCTGCTGGCGCCCGTGGGTACGGGTGGCAGGCCGTTGAAGGTGCGGATGTTGTTGCAGATGCCGAGGAAGCTCTGGGCGTAGTTGTCCCCGGGGACGGCCCACCTGCCGTTGAGATCGATCCAGCGCGGCGCCTTGCCGTGGTAGACGAAGGTGGTGAAGTTGTCGGTGGTGTAGCCGGGGCGCGGCTCGAACGGGTTGCCCAGGTTCCAGGGATGTGATGCCGGGTCCGCGTAGTTGCGTAGGTGCTGGAGGTGGGCGCGCACGCCCTGCCATGGCGTGGGCTTGCGCATGTACCGGTTGGTCCCGGTGAACGCGCCAATGCCGGCGTAGTTGTGGTCGAGCGCCAGCACATAACCCGGCCAGGTGCCGTCGTCGGCATGCGCCCAAGGCCCCTCGGGCCAGTGCGACCCCGGTGGCGGCCAGCCGAACCAGCCCGTCTCCCAGATCGACTGGCAGAACGCGATGTCACCCCGCACCCCCACCGCGTTCCCCTCGTTGATGTACGTCTGGGCCATCTGGTACACGTTGATCTCGGGCTTCCAGGTGCCGGCCGTACCCGACGGGTTGACCGGCGTGCACTTGTTGACAGGGCCACAGAGGTAGTTGCCGATCTGTGAGGCGGTGAGCTCGCTGGGGCCCATGATCGTCAACCCGGGCGGTACCGGGGGTACCGGGGGCGGCAGGACCGGCGCGACGCAGCCGCTCAGCGCCGCGCAGGCGGCGACGAGGGCAGCGACGAGTCGAGCTCGGCGGAGGGTTCGATGCATGGGGGAAGTCGCGGCCGGGGGGCAGCCGGGCGCCCAGGGTACCCGGGGTCCGGGCCGATGCCGCGACCAGCGGTACGATCGGCCTTCTGGCGAAAGGGAGTGCGGGTGGAAGTCGAGATCGGGATCGGCAAGTCCGGCCGGCGGGCCTACGGGTTCGACGACATCGCCATCGTCCCCAGCCGGCGGACGCGAGACCCCGAGGATGTGGACATCACCTGGGACATCGACGCGTTCCGCTTCGAGCTGCCCCTTATGGCCGCGGCCATGGACGGCGTGGTGTCGCCGCGCACCGCGGTCGAGGTGGGACAGCTCGGGGGTCTGGCGTGCCTCAACCTCGAGGGTCTCTGGACACGCTACGACGACCCCGAGAGCTGCTTCGAGGAGATCGCCGACCTGCCGTCGGAGAAGGCGACGCGGCGCATGCAGGAGATCTACGCCGAGCCGATCAAGGAGGAGCTGATCGGGCGGCGCATCCGTGAGGTCAAGGACGCGGGCGTCACCACCTGCGCGTCGCTCACCCCGCAGCGGGTGGAGGGGTACGCGCGCCACGTGCTGGAGGCCGAGCTCGACCTCCTCGTGATCCAGGGCACGGTGGTCTCGGCCGAGCACGTCTCCAAGGACGAGGCCCGTCAGCCGTTGAACCTCAAGAAGTTCATCCGTGAGTTCGATCTGCCGGTGATCGTCGGCGGCTGCGCGTCATACTCGACCGCGCTGCACCTCATGCGCACCGGAGCGGTGGGGGTGCTCGTGGGCGTGGGCCCCGGGCACGCGTGCACCAGCCGCGGTGTGCTCGGCATCGGCGTGCCCCAGGCCACGGCCATCGCCGACGCTGCCGGCGCGCGCATCCGCCATCTCGACGAGACCGGCGTGTACGTGCACGTGATCGCCGACGGCGGCATGAGCGCCGGCGGCGACATCGCCAAGGCGATCGCCTGCGGCGCCGACGCGGTGATGATCGGCTCACCGCTCGCCAGCGCGTACGAGGCCCCGGGCCGCGGTTACCACTGGGGGATGGCCACGTTCCATCCCTCGCTGCCTCGCGGCGCCCGTGTGCACGCGGGGCGCAAGGCGTCGCTGGCGGAGATCCTCGTGGGTCCCGCGCACGAGAACGACGGCACGCTCAACCTCTTCGGAGCGCTGCGCACGTCGATGGCCACCACGGGCTACGAGACGCTCAAGGAGTTCCAGAAGGCCGAGGTGATGATCGCCCCGGCCATCAAGACCGAGGGCAAGTCGCTGCAACGGGCGCAGGGCATCGGGATGGGCCGCTGACGAGGGAGGTTCCCCCGATGCGCGCGCCGCGTCGCCGAGTGAGATGCGCGACGACGGGAGCAAGGTGACGGGCCACGACACCGTCCTCGTCGTCGACTTCGGGGCGCAGTACGCCCAGCTGATCGCACGACGCGTCCGCGAGGCGCGCGTGTACTCCGAGATCGTGCCCCGCACGATGCCCCTGGCCGAGATGCTGGCCCGGCAGCCGGCGGGGATCATCCTCTCGGGCGGGCCGGCATCGGTGCACGTCCACGACGCGCCATCGATCGACGCCGCGCTCTTCGAAGCCGGCATCCCCGTCCTGGGCATCTGCTACGGCGCCCAGCTCGTCGCCCAGTCCCTCGGTGGCGACGTGCACCGCACCGGCGGTGGCGAGTACGGCCGTACCCCCCTGACCCGGTCGGGGATGTCCTCGCCGCTGCTCGGCGAGACACCGAGCGATCAGGTGGTCTGGATGAGCCACGGCGACGCGATCACGTCCGTGCCGAAGGGCTTCGCGGTGACGGCCACCACGCCGGGCGCGCCGGTGGCGGCGTTCGAGGACACTGAGCGCGGCCTCTACGGCGTGCAGTTCCACCCCGAGGTCGTCCACACGGAGCGGGGCCAGGAGATGCTGCGCGCCTTCCTGTTCGACGTGTGCGGGTGCCGCCCCACGTGGACCCACACGTCGATCATCGAGGAGGCGGCCGACCACGTGCGCGCCCGGGTGGGTGCCGAGCGGGTGATCTGCGGGCTCTCGGGGGGCGTGGATTCGGCGGTCGCGGCGGCACTGGTGCACAAGGCGATCGGCGACCAGCTGACGTGCGTGTTCGTGGACACCGGCCTGTTGCGCCTCGGCGAGCCCGACCAGGTGGAGGAGACGTTCCGGCGCCAGTTCCACGTCGATCTCGTGCACCGGAAGGAGGCCCAGCGCTTCCTCGACGCCCTGGCCGGGGTGTCGGATCCCGAGCGCAAGCGCAAGATCATCGGCGAGACGTTCATCCGGGTCTTCGAGGAGGTTGCTCGCGACCTCGGGCGCGAGGGCCCGTCACCCCGCTTCTTGGTCCAGGGCACGCTCTACCCCGACGTCGTGGAGTCGGGCGGCGCTGACAACGCGACGATCAAGTCCCACCACAACGTGGGCGGCCTTCCCGACGACATGGCCTTCGAGCTCGTCGAGCCGCTGCGGCACCTGTTCAAGGACGAGGTGCGGGCGATCGGCCAGGAGCTGGGCCTGCCCGACGAGATCGTGTGGCGCCAGCCCTTCCCCGGTCCGGGCCTCGCGGTCAGGGTGATCGGTGAGGTCACGGCCGAGCGCGTGGAGATCCTTCGCCGTGCCGACCACGTGGTGCTCGAGGAGCTGCGGCGTGCAGGGCTCGAGCGCGAGATCTGGCAGAGTTTCGCGGTGCTCCCCGCGGTGCGCACCGTCGGCGTGATGGGTGACGACCGCACCTACGCGTACCCGATCGTCGTGCGGGCCGTCACCTCCGAGGACGCGATGACCGCCGACTGGGCGCGCCTGCCGCACGAGGTGCTCGAGCGAATCGCCTCACGGGTCATCAACGAGGTCCCCGGGGTGAACCGGGTGGCCTACGACATCACCAGCAAGCCCCCGGGCACCATCGAGTGGGAGTGACACATCACATGGACCTCGAGACGCTGCACGCCACCGCACGAGCCCTCGTGGCCCCGGGCAAGGGGATCCTCGCGGCCGACGAGTCGAGCGGCACGATCAAGAAGCGCTTCGACTCGATCCAGGTGGAGTCCACGCAGGAGAGCCGGCGCTCCTACCGCGACCTGTTGTTCAGCACCGAGGGGGCGGAGGAGTTCGTGAGCGGCGTGATCCTGTTCGACGAGACGATCCGCCAGGCCTCCGCCGACGGGACACCGTTCCCCGAGACGCTGGCGCGCCGCGGCATCATCCCCGGCATCAAGGTGGACGCCGGGGCCAAGCCCCTCGCGCTGGGGGCGGACGGCGAGACGGTCACCGAGGGCCTCGACGGGTTGCGCGAGCGCCTCGGGGAGTACCGCGCGCTCGGCGCGCGCTTCGCGAAGTGGCGCGCCACGTACACGATCACCGACGAGCTCCCTTCGCGTCGAGCTGTCGACGTGAACGCCCACGCGCTGGCCCGTTACGCCGCGTTGTGCCAAGAGGCGGGGATCGTGCCGATCGTGGAGCCCGAGGTGCTCATGGACGGCACCCACACGATCGAGCGGTCCCGTGCCGTGACCGCCGGGGTGCTCCAGGCGCTGTACGCGGAGCTGTACGCGCAGGGCGTCGCCCTGCCCGGCACGCTGCTCAAGCCCAACATGGTGCTCTCGGGCTACGAGTGCCCCACCCAGGCGCCCGACGACGTGGTGGCCGATCACACGCTCGAGTGCTTCCTCGCGGTTGTTCCCGCCGCGGTGCCCGGCATCGTGTTCCTCTCGGGGGGCCAGTCCGACACCCAGGCCACCGCGCGCCTCAACGAGATGAACCGGCGAGGGCCGCACCCCTGGGAGCTGAGCTTCTCCTACGGCCGTGCGCTCCAGGCCCCGGCGCTCAAGGCGTGGAAGGGCGACGTCGCCAACGCCGAGGCGGCGCAGCGCGCCTATTGGCACCGGGCGAGGATGAACAGCCTCGCCCGCTCGGGCCGCTACTCGCCCGACCTCGAAGCGGCCTGAGCGGACCGCCCGACGCTCAGCGGGCGCCGGAGGTGGGCGCCGGGCGACCGCCTTCCTCGACGGCCTTGCGCCACCGCTTCACGGCGCGGGCGTGGCCGTTGGCCCCGTGGCGGAACAGCCCGCCGGTGCGCACGCGCCGGACCTTGCGCTCGAGGTCCTTGAGGAGCCCCCGCAGGTCGTCCTCGGGCCCGGCGGACGACACCCGGTCGAAGCGCTCGTGGATCTCGTCGAAGCGCCTGCGCACCTGGCCGTACTCGTCCTCGAGCCGCTTACGGGCCTGCTCGACCGATCTCGCCATGCCAGCCTCCTCGTGGTCGGTGAGCCAGCGTAGGTTGCCGGTGGGGTAGGGCGCCTGTCCAACGCGTCACCGAGCAGTGCCGCGGGGGAGCGTCGGTACGATGAGCCGACATGCCCGACGCCACGCTCCCCGGTGCCGCGTCTGACGGCGCCGCCTCGGAGCCGTCGGGCGACCAGGCCGACAGCCCGGAGGCGGGGCCGCCCGGGCTCAACCCGGCGCAGCGCGACGCGGTCACCGCCCCTGACGGCCCGATCCTCGTGGTGGCCGGCGCGGGCTCGGGCAAGACCCGGGTGCTCACGCACCGCGTCGCCCACCTGATCGAGACGCGCCGGGCCTCGCCGTTCGGGGTGCTGGCGATCACGTTCACCAACAAGGCTGCCGACGAGATGAAGGAGCGGGTGGCGACGCTGGTCGGCCCGGTCGCCCGCCGGATGTGGGTCTCCACCTTCCACTCCGCCTGCTCCCGGATCCTGCGCCAGGAGGCGGCCCGGGTGGGGCTGCGCCCCACCTTCTCCATCTACGACCAGTCCGACTCGGTCCGCCTCGTCGACTACGTGCGTCGCGGCCTCAACCTCGATCCCAAGCGCTTTCCCCCTCGCCAGCTCCACGCCCGCATCTCGGCGCTCAAGAACGAGCTCATCGAGCCGTCGGAGGCCGCGGCGTCGGCCGTCACCACCTTGGAGCGGCGGTCCGCCGAGGTCTACGGCGAGTACCAGCGGCGCCTGTTGGAGGCGTCGGCCGTCGACTTCGACGACCTGCTGGTGCTGGCGGTGAAGCTCTTCCGTGAGCACCCCGACGCGCTGGCCCGGTGGCGCCACCGGTTCGCGCACCTGCTCGTCGACGAGTTCCAGGACACGAACATGGCCCAGTGGGAGCTCGTGCGCCTGCTCTCCGAGGAGCACCGCAACGTGATGGTGGTCGGCGATCACGACCAGTGCCTCGTAGAGGGAACGCCGGTCACGATGGCCGACGGCTCGACGCGTCCCATCGAGGAAGTGCGGCCGGGGGATCTCGTGCGCTCGTGTTACGGCAGTGGCGACTTCCGTGGCGCGCCGGTGACCCGCGTCCACCGGTCGATGTCGTCGGCGGGGGTCGCGGTGACGCTTGCGAGCGGGCGCCGCATCGTCTCGACCCGCGAGCACACGCACTTCGCCGGTTTCGTGGTGGGCAGGACACCCCAGCAGCACGTCACGTACGTGATGTGGCGCGCCGACAAGGGCTTTCGGGTCGGCGTCTCACGGACCTACACCGACGGGCAGGCCAAGCCCATCCTCGGTCCGATCCTGCGCTGCAACCACGAGCACGCCGACGCCATGTGGGTGGTTTCCGTGCACGCCACCGAGGCCGACGCGCGCTTCGCCGAGTCACTGCTCGCGGCTCGCTACGGGCTCCCCACCGTTCCCTACCAGGCCCGCAATCCCGAACGGGCGGGTGATCGCAGCCTGGTGGGCAACCAGGGCCTGCTCGACGCGCTCTTCGCGGAGCTCGATACGGAGAAGGGCGGCGATCGCCTGCTGGCCGATCACGGGCTCTCGTTCGAGCATCCGCACCACAACCCCGCGACCCGAACGATCCGGGCGACCGGATTGCCCCGCCGACGCCTCAGCGTGGTGCTCTGCGGTGACCGGCGGGGCCGCACCCCGATGCATCGCATCTCATTGTTCGGCTACGACGACGAGGGTCGCCGAGCCCTTGAATCGATCGGGCTGAGCGTGCGGCCGGCCCGGCAGGGATCGAGTGGCTGGCGCTTCGAGACGTGCAACGCCGATATGGGCGTGATCGCCGCGATCGTCGAGCGGGTGCGGCAGGTGCTCGACGTGAGGGTGCGGCACATGGCACGCCTGGCTCGTAACGACGACAGCCCCACGGCCAACGCGCTGCCCTTCCTCCCGGCATCGTCGGTGCGGCCGGGGATGGTGATGGTCGACGAGACGGGTGAGTTCGACACGGTGACCGAGGTCGAGATGATCGATCTCGACCGCCCGGTCTACGACCTCGACATCGAGCCGACGCACAACTTCGTTGCCGGCGGCATCGTGACCCATAACTCGGTCTACGCCTTCCGCGGAGCGGACTATCGCAACCTCGCGCGCTTCGAGGCCGTGTTCCCCGAGCGCACGCTCATCGTGCTCGACCAGAACTACCGCTCGACGAAGCCAATCCTCGAGGCGGCCAACGCGGTGATCACCAACAACATCGCTCGCCAGCCCAAGCACCTCTGGACCGAGCAGGAGGGCGGCGAGCAGATCGTCCGCTACCACGCCGACGACGAGCACGACGAGGCCCGCTACTGCGTCCAGGAGATCGCGCGTCTCACCGAGCAGGAGGGCTACCGCTACGGCGACATCGCCGTCTTCTACCGCACGAACGCGCAGAGCCGGGTGATCGAGGAGGTGCTCGTGCGCGCCGGCATCCCCTACCGCGTCTTCGGCGGGGTGAAGTTCTACGACCGCCGTGAGGTCAAGGATGCGCTTGCGTACCTGCGGGCGCTGGTGAACCCCGACGATGAGGTGAGCTGGAAGCGAGTGGTCAACGTCCCCAAGCGGGGTGTGGGTGATACGTCCGTCGCCAAGGTCGACGCCTACGCCCGCCAGACCGGATTGACGTTTCGTGATGCGTTGGCCGAAGCCCCCGCCGCGGGCGTCACGGGCAAGGCGCTCGGCGGGATCAAGGACCTCCTCGCGTTGACGTCGCAGCTCGAGCGCGTCGCGCACACAGGAGTGTCGCCGCTGGTCGACGCGATCCTCGATCGCACGGGCTACATCGCCGAGCTGGAGGCCGAGCACACCATCGAGGCCCAGGGGCGGATCGAGAACCTGCGCGAGCTGGTGGGGGTGTGTGCCGAGTTCGACACCGCCCTCGATGCGGGCGAGATGTCGGGGCTCCCCGGGATCGCGGGGGTGGGCACGCCCGGCGCCGATGGCGATGCCACTCCGGCATCGGTGGTGGTGCCCGAGGGACTCGCCCGGGTGCAGGCGTTCCTGGAGGCCGTGGCCCTGGTCACCGACATGGACGTGTCCGAAGCGGCCGAGGTCGGCACCGACACCAGCACCGTGTCGCTCATGACCCTGCACGCGGCCAAGGGCCTGGAGTTCCCGGTGGTCTTCATCGCGGGCCTCGAGGACGGTGTGTTCCCGCACAGCCGCAGCCTCGGCGAGCCCGACGAGCTGGAGGAGGAGCGTCGGCTCTGCTACGTGGGGATCACCCGCGCCATGCAGCGGCTGTACCTCTGCCACGCGTGGAGTCGCACGCTGTTCGGGGCGACCGACTACCGCTTGCCCAGCCGGTTCCTTGCCGAGATCCCCGAGGACCTCGTGCGCGTCATCGGTGACGACGCCATCGGACGAGGAGGCCGCTCGGGAGGTGGGCGGGGCGCGCACCGCGACGCGGTCGTGGCGGCGTCGCTACGGCCGCACGGTCCGTTGTTGAGCGGGGCTTCGTCGCTCGGGCTGCGCGTCGGTGACGACGTGGTGCACGACACGTTCGGCGAAGGGGTGATCATCGACGTGGAGGGCAGCGGTGACCAGGCCGAGGCGATCGTGCGGTTCGGGGACAAGGGGGAGAAGCGACTCCTGCTCACATGGGCGCCGCTCCGGCGCCCATGACGAGCCGAGCGCCGCTCCGGCGCCCATGACCAGCCCGTGAACGAGGGGGGCGAGCGGGCAGGATCTCAGGCGTCGGTCGCCGGCACGAGGCGGCGGAAGTCCACGAGGACGGAGTCCTTGAGCTCGCCGCGCTCGGGGAACACCAGCTCGTAGCGGTCGAGCGCCCCCCGAGCGATCCTCTTGCCCTCGCAGTCCGCATACGAATCGATGGATCCCCGCCAGCGCACGGTGCAGTCGGTCCCCGGCCGCCGGGCGATGTAGGCCACCAGCTCGCCGCGCTCGAGGTCGAGCCACAGCCCGGTCCCGCCCCCGGGATGTGGGATGTAGGAGGGGCTGTCCGAGTCGGCGATGGGCTCGCGCACCTGGCGCTCGGGACCGATGTACACGCGGCCCACCTTGGTGTCGGTCCCGGTGGCCAGCACGAGGAGCACCCCGATGACCACGGCCGCCAGCACCACGATGGCCGTGGTCATCACCAGGAGCCGGCGGTCGCTTCGGGCCGGGGGCACGGGCCCATTGTGGTCCGAGCGTCAGGCGCAGCCAGCACGCAGCCAGCACGCGGCGAGAAGCGGTCCCGAGGTTCCGGCAACGAATGGCTTGGCCGCGATCGGGGCCCCTAACGTGGGCGGCCGCCGCCGCACGGAGCGTCGGCACGGGAGTCTCGGTGGATCTCTTCGAGTACCAGGGTAAGCAGTTGCTGGCGTGCTACGGCATCTCCACGCCGGAGGGCGAGGCGGTGACGGGCGTCGACGAGGCGGTGGCCGCTGCGGGGCGCATCGGCTACCCGGTCGCCATCAAGGCCCAGGTGCATGTGGGCGGGCGGGGCAAGGCCGGTGGCATCAAGTTGGCGGCCGACGAGGCCGAGTGCCGCGAGCACGCCGCGAAGATCCTCGGCATGGACATCAAGGGCCACACCGTCGAGGTGGTCTGGGTCGAGCACGCGAGCGACATTGCCCGTGAGTACTACGCCTCCTTCACGCTCGATCGCTCGGCCCGGTTGCACCTCGGGATGCTCTCGGCGCGCGGCGGCGTGGACATCGAGGAGGTTGCCGCCACCGAGCCCGAGGCCATCGCGCGCCTCCACATCGACCCGGTCGACGGGCTGAGCGTGTCGACGTGCGAGGAGTGGGTGGCCGCGGCCCACATCGACGAGGCGGCCCGGCCCGGCACGGTCGAGGTGCTCACCAAGCTGTGGCGCTGCTACGAAGACGCCGACGCCGACCTGGTGGAGATCAACCCGCTCATCCTCACCACCGACGGCGTGGTGCGAGCGCTCGACGCGAAGGTGACGTTGGATGCCAACGCCGTGTTCCGCCACCCCGACTACGCCCAGTACCACGAGACCCAGCCCCGGGACGCCCGCGAGCGCGCCGCGCACGAGAGGGGCCTCCAGTACGTGGGCCTCGAGGGGACGGTGGGCGTCATCGCCAACGGTGCCGGCCTCGCCATGGCCACCGTCGACGTCGTCAACGAGGTGGGCGGGCACCCGGCGAACTTCCTCGACATCGGTGGCGGGGCCAGCGCCGAGGTGATGGCGAGCGCGCTCACGGTCATCAATGACGACCCCGACGTGCGGTCCATCTTCATCAACATCTTCGGCGGCATCACCAAGGGCGAGGATGTGGCGAACGGCATCGTGGAGGCGCTCGGCCGGGTGGCGATCGACGCGCCCATCGTCGTGCGCCTCGACGGCACGAACGCCACCGAGGGGCGGGCCATCCTCGAGCCGCACCGCTCGGAGCGCCTCCAGGTGGCGCCCACCATGCTCGACGCGGCCCGGCTCGCGGTGCGCCTCGCCGCCGAGGCCCGAGCATGAGCAGACGACCGGCGTGAGCATCTTCGTCGACGAGACGACCAAGGTCGTCTACCAGGGTCTCACCGGCTCTCAGGGCCGCTTCTACGGCCTGTTGAACCGCGCCTACGGCACCCAGGTGGTGGCCGGTACCAACCCCAAGAAGGCGGGTACCGACGTCGAGGGCATCCCGATCTTCGCCACCGTCGCCGACGCCGTGGCCGCGACCGGCGCGACCACCTCGTGCATCTTCGTCCCCGCGGCCGGCGTGCGCGATGCCGTGCTCGAGGCCGCCACGGGCGGCGTGGAGTTCGTGGTGGTGATCACCGAGGGCGTGCCGATGCACGACGAGGCGTGGCTCTACAACCATCTCCGCCGCGAGCACCCGAACGTCCGGCTCCTCGGACCCAACTGCCCGGGCATCATCACCCCCGGTCAGTGCAACATCGGGATCACCGCCGGCCACATCGCCAAGGCCGGGGGCCCGGTGGGCATCGTGAGCCGCTCGGGCACGCTCACGTACCAGGCCCTCTACGAGCTCGAGCAGAAGGGCATCGGCGTGACCACGTGCGTCGGGATCGGCGGGGACCCCGTGCCCGGCACGAGCTTTATCGACTGCCTGCGCGCCTTCGAGGCCGACCCCGAGACCCGGGCGGTGATGATGATCGGCGAGATCGGGGGATCGGCCGAGGAGGAGGCCGCCGCCTACATCGAGGCCGAGATGACCAAGCCCGTCGTCGCCTACGTGGCCGGGGTCACGGCCCCGCCGGGCAAGAAGATGGGCCATGCCGGCGCCATCGTCTCGGGGGGCAAGGGCACCGCCCAGGCCAAGATGGAAGCGCTCCAGGACGCGGGCGCCCGGGTGGGCACCAACCCCACCGCCGCGGGGGAGCTCATGGCCACCCTCGTCGCCTCGCTCCCGTAGCTCTGCACAGAGCTCTGCATCACGCCCGGAGGCCGTGCGTCAGCCTTCAACATATGAGCATGCTAACGTATGCTCATATGTTGAGCAGACGGCTGCAGATCCTGATCGACGAAGACCGCTACGAGCGGGTCTCGTCCGAGGCTCGGTCGCGCGGGGTCCCCGTGGCCGTGATCGTGCGAGAGGCCATCGATCGTTCCTTTCCGGGCGAGGCAACGCGGCGGGCCGCGATCGACGAGATCCTCGCCGCCGAGCCCATGTCCGTCCCCGAGACCGTCGAGGAGCTGCGGCGCGAGGTCGAGAGCGCGCACGCGGCAACCTCCGCCGGCACTGGGTGATCGTTCTCGACACGTCGGTTCTCGTCTACGCGGTCGGCGCGGAGCACCCGTTGCGGGAGCCGTGCCGCGCGATCCTGACGGCAGGTCGGCGGGGCGAGCTCACACTGGCAACCACGGTGGAGGTCGTCCAGGAGTTTCTCCATGTGCGCGCCCGCCGTCGTACCCGTGAGGACGCCGTGACGCTGGCGCGGGCCTACGCCAAGGCGCTCACCCCGTTGATCGTCGCCACGTCCGACGACCTCCACCTCGCGTTCGAGGTGTTTCGGCGCACGCGGTTGGGGGCGTTCGACGCGCTGCTGGCCGCCGTTGCGCTCAACCACGAGGCCGAGGCGCTGGTCTCGGCCGATGCGGCCTTCGGCGAGGTTCCGGGCCTGCCCTACCTGGAGCCGGTGACGCTCGTGCGCTGACGGCGCAGGTGCTCAGGCCTCCGCGGGCTCGGGATCGTCGCCGGTCTCGCCGAGGCGCTGGACCGCGAGCCACGCTCCCGCGCCGAGCCCGGCTGCGAACAACACCGAGACCCCGGCCACGCCGAGGGCGCTCTCAGCCACGTCGCCGAGGACCGCGAGGAGGCCGAAGCCGATGGCGACGACTCCGAACCATGTCGAGGCTCGTCGACGAGGTCCCAGCGCGCCCGCGATCGCGATCGCCACTCCGATGGCGGCCGCGAGGACGCCAGCGAGGGCCGGGCTCTCCTTGGCGCCCAGGACGATGGCACCCGCGAGGGCGAAGACCCCTCCCAAGACGATGAGCGGGGTGGCGACCCCGTGGAGGCGCTTGCCGTCGAATCCGATCCCGGCCACGAGGTAGCCAAGGCCGAGGACCAGGAACACGGCCGCGACGCCGCTGTCCTGCTCCTCCACGTTGATCATGATGCCCTGGTCACCACCAAGGGGAGACTCGGACTCGACCGCGATGGGTGACGGCGTCGCCTGGGTGTCCTGGACCTCGAACGTGAGCCATTGGGCGAACACCAAGAGGATGCCGACGAGGAAGATCGTGCGGCCACGTGTCCATCCCAGGGCGTACAGCAACGCGTACGTGACCAGGACGAGGAGGTACATGCCCCGCACGTCACCCTCTCCGACCTGACCACTGCCGAAGAAGACGAAGAACCAGATGATCGGCACCGACAGAACGAGCACGGCGACCGCGCCACCTCGGAAGGGGCTGACGAAGCGCACCCCCAGGAGGAACGCGCCGAGCATCAGAGCCAGATTGAGCAGCACGCCCGGTGCGGTGGCGCTGTCGTTGGTGTCCACCGCCTCAAAGACGAGGGCGTTGGTGGCGATCCCGAGGAACACGCCCGCGCCGGCCGCGAGCACCGGCGCCAGGCGTGGATGGGGGCGCCGCCGCGGCCGCCAGCCCAGCATTGGTCCCGAAGGCGTCGCCGTGCCGCTGGCACTCATGGTCTCACCCATCTCGCCCACCCCTTCGTGGTCTGGACGCGACACGGTCCCCGCGGCGTGCGGGGACCGTGCGCTACTCGAACGTGTGACGGATCAGGCGGATGTGCCTCCGCCACCGCCGAGCGACTTGAGGTCGCCCGACGCCTTGGCGTTGAGGTAACCGCCGACCGCGAGACCAGCCGTGGCGATGATGCCGACGTAGATCCCGATCTTCATGGCGTCCGTGTTGGACACGAACTTGATCAGCACGAAGAGGAAGGCGAGGAGACCCGCGCCGAGGGCGACGAGGGTCATCGGGATGGTCCCGAGCTTGGTCGGCAGGCTCACGCCCGCGGCCTTGGCGATGACCCAACCTGCCAGCACGATGCCGATGAGGATCGCGATGACCGAGAGGATCGAGCTCGGAGCCTCCCACCCGTTGAGGCTGAATCCCGTGTCGATCTCCTCGCCGAAGAACTCGACGCTGCCACCGCCCCCGTACCACTTGAAGAAGCTGAAGATGAGTAGAACCACGCCCGAGGCGCCGGTGACCATGTCCCCGGTACTGAGCTTCTTGAGATCGAAAGCCATATTGACTCGTCCTCCGAACGACAGTCGTAGGGCGGCCGCCGTTCGGGGCGCCCGCAGCAGCACACCACGGCTTCCGTCGGAATGCAAGGACTGAGCCCTCTCGGCCCCCGGGAGGGGATCAGGCGCTCGGCTACGTTGCAGGCCATGCGCCGGCTCGGAGTGCTCGCGTCGGGCACCGGTTCCATCCTGGGCGCCATGCTCGACGCCGGCCTGACCCTCGAGGTGGTCGTGGTGGACCGTCCCTGTGGTGCGATCGAGATTGCCGGGGCTGGTGGGGTTGCTGTGGAGATGGTGGAGCGCACCTCCTTCGGCGCCGACTTCGACCGGGACGCGTACACCCGCCAGGTCGTGGAGGTGCTCGAGCGCCACGAGGTGGATCTGGTGGCAATGGTGGGGTTCGGGACGATCCTGGGCCAACCCATCCACGACGCCTATCCGGGGCGCATCCTCAACACCCATCCCGCGCTGCTGCCCGCCTTCAGGGGCTGGCACGCGGTACGCGACGCGCTCGCCGCGGGCGCCACGGTGACCGGCTGCACGGTGCACGTCGCCACGATCGAGGTGGACGAGGGCCCGATCCTGGCCCAGGAGTCGGTCCCGGTGCTGGACAGCGACACCGAGGCGACGCTGCACGAGCGCATCAAGGAGGTGGAGCGCCGCCTCTACCCCCGCGTCATCCGCGAGCAGCTCGAGCTGCTGGGCGACCGCACCGCCGCTGGTCCCCCTTCCTCGCAGCGCACGCGGGAGGGCCGATGACGGCCACGACGCCGACCACGCGGCGCGCGCTGGTCTCGGTATGGGACAAGACCGGTCTCGACACCTTCGCCCGCGGCCTGCACGAGCTGGGCTTCGTGTTGGTGTCGTCGGGTGGCACGGCGGCGGCCATCGAGGCCGCGGGCGTACCCGTGGTACCGGTGGCCGAGGTGACCGGCGTGCCCGAGATGCTCGACCACCGGGTGGTGACCCTGCACCCCAAGATCCACGGTGGACTGCTCGCCGACCGGGGCAAGGATTCGCATCTCGCCGATCTCGAGGCCCATAGCATCGAGGCGTTCGACCTCGTGGTGTCAAACCTCTATCCCTTCGAGTCCGAGCCCGGCATCGAGACGATCGACATCGGCGGCCCGGCGATGACCCGGGCGGCGGCCAAGAACCACGCCTGGGTGGGGGTGGTCACGAGCCCCGACCAGTACGAGGGCGTGCTCGACGAGCTGCGGGCCGGGGGCGGGTCGTTGAGCGACGAGACCCGCACGCGCCTCGCGCTCGAGGCCTTTGCCCGCACCGCCGCCTACGACGCCGCGATCGTCCGCTGGCTCGGGCCCGAGGCGGGTGACGACGAGCTGCTTCCCCGCCACCTGGTGTTCGCGCTCGAGCGCAGTGCCGACGAGCTGCGCTACGGCGAGAACCCCCATCAGCGTGCGGCGCGTTACCGGATGGTGGGTGCCGGGGCCGCGACATCGTTCTGGGAGACCATGCGCCAGCACAGCGGCCTGGCCCTCTCCTACCTCAACTTCTACGACACCGACGCGGCGTGGCGACTCGTGCACGACCTCGTGGTCTCGGGACACGACGAGCCCGCGTGCGCCATCATCAAGCACGCCAACCCCTGTGGCGTTGCCGTCGCGGCCGAGCTCGCCACCGCGTACCAGCGGGCCCTCGAGTGCGACGAGCGCTCCGCGTTCGGCGGGATCGTGGCGCTCAATCGACCGGTCGACCCCGCCACCGCGCAGCGCATGGTCGACGGCCCGCAGGCCGACGTGGTGATCGCGCCCGGCTACGAGCCGGGCACGGTGGACGCCCTCGTGGCCAAGCGCAAGAACACCCGCATCCTGGAAGCCGAGGCGCCCTGCGGATGGGGGATCGACGTGCGCCAGATCACGGGCGGCGCGCTCGTGCAGGAGCCGCACCACTTCGCCGCGGGCCGTGACGAGTGGCGCGTGGTCACCAAGGTCGCGCCGACCGAGGGGCAGTGGCGTGACGCCGAGCTGGCCTGGCGGATCTGCGGGTACGTGAAGTCGAACGCGATCGTGCTCGTGAAGGACGCGCAGGCGATCGGCATCGGGGCCGGTCAGCAGAACCGTGTGGAAGCCGGTGAGATCGCGGCCAAGAAGGCCGGTGGTCGCGCCGCGGGCGGCGCCGGAGCCAGCGATGCCTTCTACCCGTTCCCGGACGGCATCGAGGCGGCTGCCGCGGCCGGGGTGGCCGTGGTGGTGCAACCCGGCGGCGCGATGCGTGACGAGGACGGCATCGAGCGCGCCGACGAGCTTGGCCTCGCCATGGTGTTCACCGGCGAACGACACTTCCTGCATTGAGGCGGGCGAGCACGGGGGGCGTGCAGCGATGAGCGCGGCGAACACGGCGAAGACGAAGATGATGCCCGGCGGGCCCGTCGCCGACGCCGTCTTCGCCCAGCTCGTGGGGCGCATCGAGAAGCTCGTGGCCAACGGGCACACGCCGGGTCTCGGCACGATCCTCGTGGGCAACGAGTCGGCCAGCGTCGGCTACATCCGCATGAAGCAGGAGAAGGCGGTCGAGCTCGGGTGCTCGGCGCCGCACATCCATCTGGGCGACGACGCGACCCAGGCCGATCTCGTGGCCGCCATCCACGCGTTCAACGACGATCCGACCGTGGACGCGATGCTCGTGCAGCACCCCACCCCGCCCCAGATCGACTACGAGGCCGCGCTGGCCGAGATGGATCCCGACAAGGACGTCGACGGGCTCCATCCCGTGAACATGGGCCGGCTCGCGCTGATGATGCCCGGCCCGGTGCCGTGCACGCCGGCGGGCATCGAGGCGTTGCTCGCCCACTACGAGATCCCGGTGGCGGGCCACGAGGTGTGCATCCTGGGCCGGGGCACCACGCTGGGCCGACCGCTCGCGCTGCTGCTGAGCCAGAAGCGCCCCACGGCCAACGCCGCGGTCACCGTGGTCCACACCGGTGTGGCCAACTGGCCCGACTACACGCGCCGTGCCGAGATCGTGATCGCCGCGGCCGGCGTGCCCGGGATCCTCCAGCCCGAGCACATCACGCCCGGCGCGGTGGTGGTGGGCGGAGGAGTCCGCTACGAGGGCCGCACGCTCCTGCCCGACGTGGACGAGCGCTGCGAGCAGGTTGCCGGCGCCATCACGCCCCGGGTGGGCGGGGTGGGCCCCACCACCATCGCCATGCTGTTCAAGAACGCCGTGGACGCCACGGAACGGCGAGCGTCCCGGCAGGGCGGCCCCGGGTATCCCGGGGCCGAGCGAGCGTGACCATGGAGTCAGAACGCAGGACCTCGAAGTGAGTGACGTGCAGGCCCCGAGCCCGTGCCCGTTGTGCGCCACGAACGTGGACGCCGCCCGGCTGCGCTGCCCCTCGTGCGGCTACACGATGGCGGGGGTCGGCGGGCGTCCCGGTCCCTATTCCCGGGCGGCGCTGTGGTGGACTGGCTCGGCGTTGCTGGGGATCTATCTCGTCACGCTGGCGATCGTCGGCCTGACGAGCTGACCGGCGCACGACTTCGAGGAGACCGATGCCCGACATGATCACGATGCTCGGCGGCGCGCTCACCGTGCCCGACGAGCCGATCATCCCGTTCATCGAGGGCGACGGCACCGGGGTCGACATCTGGCCGGCAGCCAAGCACGTGCTCGACGCCGCGATCGAGAAGGCCTACGCGAGCAAGCGCCGGATCGCCTGGACCGAGGTGCTCGCCGGCGAGAAGGCGTTCAACGAGACCGGGAGCTGGCTGCCCGACGAGACCGTCGAGGCGTTTCGCACCCACCTGATCGGGATCAAGGGCCCACTCACCACGCCGGTGGGTGGCGGCATCCGCTCGCTCAACGTGGCGCTGCGCCAGCTCCTCGACCTCTACGTGTGCCTACGGCCGGTGCGCTGGTTCCCCGGCGTCCCCTCGCCGGTGAAGCACCCCGAGCTCGTCGACATCGTGATCTTCCGCGAGAACACCGAGGACATCTACGCGGGGCTCGAGGTGGAGGAGGGCACCCCGGAGGCGAAGCGGCTCATCGAGGCGCTGCACGACATGTTCGGGTGGGAGATCCGCGCCGATTCCGGTGTCGGGATCAAGCCGGTGTCGGAGACCGGCTCCAAGCGTCTCGTCCGCGCCGCGCTCGAGTACGCGGTGGCCCGCAATCGCAAGAGCGTGACGCTGGTGCACAAGGGCAACATCCAGAAGTTCACCGAGGGCGCGTTCCGCAACTGGGGCTACGAGGTCACGCGGGACGAGTTCTCGAACGTGGCCGTGGGCTGGGACGACTGCGACGGCAAGCCCGGCGACAAGGTGCTGGTGAAGGACAACATCGCCGATATCACGCTCCAGCAGGTGCTCACCCGTCCCGAGGACTTCGACGTGATCGCCACCACCAACCTCAACGGCGACTACATCTCCGACGCCCTCGCGGCCCAGATCGGCGGCATCGGCATCGCGCCGGGCGGCAACATCAACTACGTGACCGGCCACGGCGTGTTCGAGGCCACCCACGGGACCGCGCCCAAGTACGCGGGCCAGGACAAGG
>CAZCYE010000026.1:0-7829 GCA_964502775.1 uncultured Bifidobacteriaceae bacterium
CCTAGTCGGCCGCGCCGAGCCCGCCGGGCCTCGCCTCGGCAGGTCACCTCGAAGGCCCCGGGGCGTCACGTCGAGCACTGCCCTCGCTCCCCTGCTGCTCCTGGGAGGCGTCATGCCCACGACCCTCAGGATCGTTCCGTGGCGTGATCCCGTCATCGACACCGTCGGCCACGATCTCCGATCGCTCTACGCGGAGTCGTTCTGGCTCCCCACGATCGGGCCGACGACTATCTCAGATTGACCAATAGGCGGTTGACTGAGATCTCCCCGGTTGGGTCCCTGGAGTGCCTTTTTTGCGCATGGTCAGCCGTTGGCAGACTGGTATCTGGAGCGCGCGTTCTGGCGTGTCCCCGACCGGCACTTGGGGGATGCCCGTTGGCCGAGGTCCTCACGCGTTTTGGGGCACCACATCGACGCTGCCGATCAGTTGGCTATGTGCGGACCCGCGGTCGGCCGACGCCGACCACGCAGACCAAGCTCCTCGCCTTCCTGAGAAGGAGGTGTGAGAGGTGCGCCCGGACTAGGCGTTCAGCGTCACGGGCGCCGTCTGGGGGGAGTTGAACTGCTGACCCGAGCAGCTGATGCGTCCTGGTTGGGCGATGCCGTGGCACTCGCTCGAAAACAGGTACGGCGCGTACTGCGACACGGTGATGTACGCGTACTTGGTGTTCAGCTGGTCCACGCCGGGCGGATTCAGAGCGACCTGCCACACCGCGATCGACGGGGAGGCCCAGCAGTCACCCGTGTCGACGATAGTGAAGTGCACCGTGAAGGTGGCGTTGCCCGGGAACTGCGAGCTCGGCGAGGGGTCGTCGGGGAAGCTGGACGAAGTTTGGTCTCTGATGCACTGACCGCCACTGTTGATGTTGATCTTGCCCGCTGTTGCGATCGGGGCAGTCACGTCGATCGCGACGTCGACTCTGTAACCGGAGCTCTGGGCGGACGACGTCGGTGCGACGGGTCGGCCGGACGGGTTCACCGTCGTATCGGGCCCGGCGGCGATCAGCTCCGCCGCGCCGAACGTAGCGGGGAGCGCGTCGTCGAGTCCGCGGGCGTGAGGGCGCAAGACCTTGTTGTCGACGGTGTCGTCGACGGTGGCATCGGCCGTGAAGCCGAGGTCTTCGTTGTACTGAATGTTGGTGAGGTTGGCGAGGAGACGGTCCGCGGACGCGTCTCCCTTGCGAAGGCGGACGACTGCTTCGACGGAGTCTCGGTGAGAAAGCTCGTCGATCACGTTCTCAACGGGCAGCTTCAGCCGCCGTCCCGCGGTGAACTTCGCCTCGGTTCGAGCTGCGGGAATACGAGAATGCCCTCGGTGCCCGCATCGTTTCTCGGTAAGTATGAGCCGCCCGGTGCCTTCGCCGTCACGAGAGCATCGACGGTCCGGGTCTCACCCGCAGCACTGGTGCCCTCGCCGATGACGCCGATCGTCCCGGCGAGGAGTGTCGTGATGGCGGCGACCGCATGAAGCTTGCATGGAGCTCCCCCCCTGTTGCGTGGCCGCTGGGTGCACGACGACGTCCCTCCCGGTGATCCTAGGACGAGTCAGCTCGGCGGACGAGGCCCTTAGAAAGCTCGCTCGGGGCTCCCTCTTCGTCGAGCCTCAGTTCCTCGTGAATTTCCCGGTGTGCGCTCGTGGACCCGCTCACGTCGTCCGACTTGGCGCCTGACGACGCGGATGGTGTCGCCCACGCGCAGCTCTCCCTCCGTGACCTCAACGATGGCGACGTGTGGCTTCCCGAAAGTGTGGTCACCGTCCCGACGAGTTGCTCCCCCATGATCGTTCTCCCTTCGGCGTGGAGCTGCATTGTCTCGCAGAAGCCACCACAGGCGACCCCCAGAGGCTGTGCTGCCAGCCCGTGTGCTTTCCGGGCGGGTCATACTTCGACGCCGAACGGCGACTCGCGCTGGTCACCGAACAAGAGGGAGGCACGATGCCCCACTATCTATCGAGATTCAGCTATACGCCGGAGACTTGGGCCAGGCTGATCGGCAACCCAGAGGACCGCCGAAAGGCCGCTCAGTCGTACATCGAGTCGGTGGGTGGGAGGCTCCACGGGTTCTGGTACGCCTTCGGCACACACGACGGCTACAGCCTTTGGGAGGCTCCCGACGACGTGTCCATGGCCGCGGTCGCGCTGGCAATTAGTGCCGGCGGTGCGCTTAGCTCGCTCGAGACGACAGTCCTCCTGACCGTTGACGAAACGATGGACGCCCTGCGCAAGGCCGAGCAAGTTCGGTACCGGGCGCCCGGCGCGTAGCGGCTTGCTCTTCGATACGCCTTGCCAGCAGCAGGACGATCTTGCTGCCAACGTCGGCATGCACATGCGCCCTATGGGGCGCAGGAGCCCGCGGATCCGGAGACATAGACATCTGGAAGATCGGTGACCACTTGCGATTCATCTGGTGCTTCCACTGGCGGTGCGCTGCCATAACGGGAGAACGTGAGTTGCGTCGTCTCTGTTTCGCTCCAGCGCAATTCGATCCTTCGGATACGACCACCCCTGACGATCGCGACTCCCTCGACGCGCGCATCAGCTACTACCTCCACGCTCTCACAGCTGCGAGCGCCTTGCCGTCCAAGGCCGCGGTCCGCCGTCACGTGACAGTCACTCTGGCCGGGCTGCGTCGCCCGCACTGACTTATCTGATGCCGTTCGTCGCGGTCGGGGAACACAGTGCCGTGGCGGCTTGCAGAAGGGTCATACGGTGTTGGTCCAGTCGAAGTCGTAGAGGATCCAGTTGCTGTCTTGGAAGTTGAGGTGAATGCCTTCGGCTTCGACGTCGAAGGTGCCTTGACCGCAGTCGCCCCGGTTCCAGATGAACCCGTGCTCGAGCACGATCGCAACTGCGTTGTCATCTCCAGTGATCGGGTTCTTGAGCGTGGTGCCGCGTGCCTGGCCGACGCCGGGGATCGTGATCCCACTGTGCATGCCGTTGTCGTCGATCTCGACTTCGGCTCGCACGACACCGGCAACCTCGTAGGTGCTGCCGAGGATCGCCCAGGGCATGCCGCCGAGCTGGCCGGTGAAGATCTGGGCCATCGCGCCGAGCTGCTCGTCGGACACTGCGGGTGGGACCACGAACACTGCCTTGCCGTTGCCCTCGTGGATCGGTCCGGGCCAGTCGATGATCGCGACTGCTTTGATCCCCGAGAGGTCGACGTCTCCGCAGTAGCCCTGTGTGATGTGGGTGCCGACAGCGGCTTTGCAGCTGCCGTCCGCTGAGGTCGGAAAGCCGGAGAAGTTACAGGTGCAGCCGGGCTGGCAGTTGCAGAACTCGTAGCCCCTGCCCTGGAGCCGCCATTCGGTCACGGTCTCAGTGGTGGTCATCAGTCCTCCTGCTAGGCGAGTGTTCCGACGATGGACGGATCAACGAAGAGCGTGATCGCAAGGAAGACGAACGCGACGGCGGTCACCACCGCAAGGCGTTCGCCCCAGCGCCAGTTCTTCTCGGCGAAGATGACGACGGCGAGCGCCAGCATCCAGGCGATGTTCATGGTGCCGAGTGCGACGAGTACGGCCATGAGCGCCCAACAGCAACCGACGCAGAACCCACCATGGGCGAGCCCCATGTACAACGCGCCAGTAGGTCGTTCAGCGTGGCGGCCAAATCGCAGGAAGAACGACACTGGCGAGCGGCAATGACGCAGACAGACAGACTTCAGTGGGGTGAGCTGCCAGAACGCCGCGACGAGGAGCACGACCCCAGCGAGCACACCCGTCCACGCTCGGGCATCCTCCAGCGGCATCATCAGCTCCCGCCACACGAAGTACGCGGGGACGCCCACCATGCTCCACGCGGCGAGATACCCGGACACGAAGTAGGGCAAGGGCGCCACCCGGCCCTGCGCGGACGCCCTCGCGTAGAGCCGCACAACGGGGATGATCGCCGGGAACATCATGGCGGCCATCATCGCTACCCAGGCGAGGAGGAACGCCACCAGCGACATCAACGCATGCGTCATCATCTCGTCGCCCGCCATACGCGCCGACCACCACCAGCCGAGCCCGGCACCCAGCAGCAAGACAGCGGGAATCGCGACCGTTGACTGCACGCGAAGCGCCAACGAACGAGACAGCGCCCCCACGGTTTCTTCTGCGTCGTGCCTCAACGTCGAGTCTCCACGCGCGCACAGTGGCAGCGCTGGCCGAGGTTACGCACCAACACCAGGCCCTGTCGAGGCTCGGGCGAAGGGGCAAAGGGCTCACGGACAGGCCTCGATCGCGTCGGGCAGACGACGGCGGGGCCGACGAACAGTCCAGATTGACCACCAGGTCGGCCAAGGGCTGGTCAGAAAGGGCCGTAGTCAAAGGAGCCCTACGGAAACCTGAGGACACGGTCCACGTCGATATCAAGCTCCGGGTACCAGGCCGGGTCTTCGGAGCGGGCAGGAGCAGGCACAGCGTCGGGTCCTCAACCCGAGGATCCGCGGCGAGCTGGCCGAGCTCTGCTTGGTCCAAGCAGTGCCCCAGCCGTCGTAGAGCTCGCGCCGCTCGCAGTAGTACGGGCTCGCTTCGTGAGGCGGTACCTATCGGGATCTCCCATACGCGGCTGCCCGAAGCGCCGAGAGCTGCTGGTCGACTTCGGTGAGCGCCGCCACCTCGGATCCTTCCGTCACGTACATCAGGTAGTACATCAACAGGTCGGGCAGGATCTGCATCTCCAGCGCGATGTGGGCGCCGTCGCGTCCGAGCCGGTACACGGTCCCGAATCGGCGCGAGGAGGCGCGCACCGAAAAGAAACTGCGGCGGTGCTCTGCCCAGCCCGCCAGGGCTGACGCCGCGATCCGGTGCACGAGATCCGCTTCGGGTGCCGCGACGTTGGCCTCCGCAAGCCGTGGCGGATCGGCGCTGAAGTCGACGTCGAAGCGTCGCTCCCCGCCGTCAGGAAACACGAGCGCGATCCGATAGCACACCCGGTGTTCCCGGTACGCCCGCACGACGCGGTCGTCACATGTCGCTGGGGTCGTGACCCAGTCGCCGAGCGCCGCAACCAACCCGACAGCGAGTCGTTCGAGCCGAGCCGGCTCGTACCCGTCGGGGTTCGGGTCGGTGAGTGCGGGAATGGCCGCGGTCGGGTCGAACGCGATGCGTGCCGTGTCGTGCGCTTCGGTGCGGGCGACGGGAGAAGCACCCGCATGGAGCAGGACCTCGCAGCCGGCGACCTCGAGCACGTCGCCGGGGTCGACGACGCGGGCGTCCACTCGCGGCTTCAGTCGGCGGAGATCGGCGACGAAGCGTTCACGTGAGATCGGGAACAGGAACGCGTTGAGCCACTCGTGGTCGCCCGCGAATCGGAATCCGGCCGAGGCGGGCACCACGACAGTGGGGTCGATCCGCAGAGCCGTCTCCAGGTTGCGGCGATGCGTCTCGACCGGGAACCCGGTCGCGCGGCTCTCAAAAAACTCGAAGTTCTGGCTCGCGTACATCCCAAAGAGCAGGTCGATCGCTCCGAAGCGGTCGCGCACCGCGTCGATCGTCTCGTCGGAAAGGAGCGTGTCAACCTGGTTCCAGAACGTCCCCGAGCCGTCGCGGAACACCATCCCCATCTCGGGGATCGAGGCGAGCTCGGACCGGGTCGGCAACAGCTCGAAATCCAGCCCCAGGATCGGGGCCATGGCCACCACCGGATGGACATTCGAGAAACCCAGCTCCCGGAGTGCATGCACGATGAGCGGATCGGGCGGACAGATCGCGTCGACGTCGCGGGCGACCCGCTCCAGCGAAGCTAAGTCGAGGTGATCCGGATGGCGGTGCGAGACGACGAGGATGTCCACCTCGGGGAGCGAGTCCACGTCGACCGCTCGTCGGGGACACGAGACCACCGTGCTCTCCTCGAACGGATCGCTAAGCACGGGGTCCATGAGGCAGGTCGCGCCGTCGAGCTCTACGAGCACTGACGCGTGTCCGAGCAGCGTGACCCGCATCGCGACCCCTCCACTCCGGGGCGAGGCACCAGTCTGCCCGAGGATCGCCTACCGTGCGGCGCGAGCTGACCAGCGTTTTGACTGAGCGGAGGGCGGGCGTACCTTCGGCGTGGACTCCCGAGGGGGGTTCACCGAAGTGGTTTCTGCAAGGAACTACGTCGCTCATCCGGTTCCAGTCTCGCAGTCGCTCGCGTCTCGACGGTTCGCTGGGTAGCGTCGTCAGGTGATGAGGCTCGGCCCTGAGTTCGACGCTGCCCGCGCCCGGGTCGTAGAGCACGACCTCACGGTGCAGGCGGTGGGCCAACTCATTGACGTGGTGAGTGGCCTGTCGCTGGAGGCCCTCGCGCCGGTCAAGCAGCTGTTGAAGCGCTTCTTCTCGAACGGGGCGTGGACCGATGGCGACGATGAGGCCCTCGCGGATGCCGTCGGCCCGGGGGTCGGTGGCGGTCGCCATGAGCTCGAGCCGGGTCTGACCTTGGTGTGGGGTTGGGAGGAGGGCCGGTTCCGGTTGCGGGTCGAGGCAGGTGGCCAGGACGCTCATGGCGGGTGACGACAACGCCACCGAGGACCACGACCTGGCCGAGACGTTCGATGGGGTTGTGGTGCCGGAGGTGACCCCCAGCCCGCGCACCATCCGCTTCGCTACTCCACCGCTGCACACAGGGCCCAGCCGTGTCTACGACCGGGCTGCTGCCTCCGGTGCCGATGATCCGCGTGTCGCCCGGCTGTTTCGTGCCTTCGACGACATCACCAATGTGCTGGTCGGACCGGACTTTGTCGCGGTGACGGTCGCGCGTGCCGACCGCTGGTCCAAACTGCTGGGGCCGATGCTGCGAATTCTCACCGAGACGTTCACGGGCCCCGGCGTACGCGAGGGGTCCGCACCGTCACCGCTACCGGCGACCTCGGCGCATACCGGTGCCCAGGACCAAGACGTCCGGGCACCGCGTCGCCTCGAACGCGCCTGGAGCGAACTCGGCGCCTTGCGGGCCGACCGGCCCGACCAACTCGAGCGCGTCCTGGCCGCGGCGAACGACGCCGCACCCGTACGCCGTCAAGTCGCAGCCGCCCTCTTGGCGGACGCCCCACCCGAGACCGCCATTCGTGCCTGGGAGGGCCTGCTCGGCGACTCGAGCCGGGCGGTGCGACGCAGCGTCGTCGACGCTCTCGCCGGCACCGGCCGCCAGGAACTGCGTCCTCTCCTCGAGGCGGCGCTTGATGACATCGACGCATGGATCCGCTGGAAGGCACTGCGCGGCATCGCCGAGCTCGGCCCCGCACCCAGCCGCGCAGCAGTCGAAGCTCGCAAGGCGGACCCAGATTTCCGCGTCCACCTTGAAGCGACACAGCTGCTGGCCCGTACCGTGCGCTCCTGATCATCTTCAAGCCCGAACCAGGAGAGCTGTCACATCACAGGTGCGAATCCGCGTCTAGGGTGCGTGGCAATGGTTGATCTTCTCGAGCAGATCCGGACCGCGCTCGACGAACTCACACCGCTGCTCCACCGCCGCGCTGTCGATATCGAGATGCCGCGGCTCACGGTCGGCGCCGATGCCGCCACGTTGCGGCGCGCACTGGTCGCGGTGATCGGTCGCGCGGTCGAGCACACCGAGGGGGCCATTACCGTGCGTACCGCCAAGCAGGGCAAGGCGGCCCGGATCGAAGTCATCGGTGAGCACCCCCGCGAGCACCTGCCGGCGACTTCGGGCTGGCCCGCGGCGCTGGTGGTCGACGTCGAAGCGATCGATGGGCGCCTCGGCGGGGGAGACGCCGCAGCGGTGTGGCTCACCGTTCCTCTGTCGGGACCAAGCGCTCCCGATTCCTGACGCCGCGCCGGCCCGAGAAGCGGCTGCGCGATCTGGCGGACGGCACCCGAGACACACGGATTCTGTGCCAGCACC
>CAZCYE010000026.1:7929-20249 GCA_964502775.1 uncultured Bifidobacteriaceae bacterium
TTTGCAGGCAGGAGGTACGCCATGAGCGTGACTGACGAGCTGCTTCGCAACGCCGAGCGATACGCGGAGGCCTTCGACCGGGGCAGTCTGCCGATGCCTCCGGCCAAGCAGATCGCGGTCGTCGCCTGCATGGACGCACGCCTCAATGTCTACGGGCTGCTCGGCCTGAGCGAGGGCGACGCCCACGTGATCCGCAACGCAGGCGGTGTCGTGGCTGACGATGTGATCCGGTCCCTCGTCATCTCCCAGCGGCTGCTGGGCACCAACGAGATCATCCTTGTCCACCACACCGACTGCGGGATGCTCACCTTCACCGACGACGCGGTGAAGACCCAGATCCAAGCGGACACCGGGATCCGGCCTCCGTTCGCCCTGGACGCTTTCGCCGACGTCGACGATGACGTCCGTCAGTCGATCGCTCGCATCCAGGCCAGCCCGTTTATCCCAAACAAGAACGTGCGTGGTTTCGTCTACCAGGTCGAGAACGGCACGCTTCAGGAAGTGGTGTGAGTCGAGGGCATCGTCGTCGACGCACCTGCCAAACAGGAACCCGACGACCGCAGGCGTCTTTCAGGTTCAGCCTGCTGTCGACACCAGATCGGGCTCCGTGCGTCACGCCGACCGCAGCCCGCGACAACAACCCTGGTCGGACTGCGGCGAGGCCTACGTCAACGAAAAACACGGCCGAAGAGCTTCCCCGCCTCGCCCGTGACCTTCGACAGCCTGCATGAACCGATCGCTCTGGCACCAGCCCGAACTGGTCCCTCGCCGCTGCCCAGCGCCACCACAGATCGACCGGGCTTCTGGCTTCGCGATGCTCGGGCCGACGACCATTTCAAAATAGACACCAAGGCGCCAGTATTTCCCCTGGTCAAATTGAACCACGGCGCTGGGCGCCGCTCCCACTAGGGACCGGACCCGGAGGAAGCTTTCTCGGGGCTCCCTCTTCGTCGAGCCTCAGTCCCTCCGCACCAGGTAGACGCGGTCGTGTTCCCGAGTGCGCTCGGCCACTTCGATGCCAACGCTGTCGCCCACCTTGGCCGAGTCGACCGGTGCGTGCTCGAGTTGCATCGACTCGATCTTCTGCGTGAATTCCCCGGTGTGCCTGGCGACGCGGATGGTGTCGCCCAGGCGCAGCTCTCCTTCCGTGATCTCAACGATGGCGACGTGTGGCTTCCCGAAGTAGTGCGTCACCTTCCCGACGAGTTGCTCTCCCATGGTCGTGCTCCTCTCGGCGTGGAGCTGCATTGTCCCGCAGAAGCCAGCCACAGGCGCCCGCACGAGCGATGCCGTGATCCACCGGCGGATGCGGCCGCGACTAGTGGCCACTCGACCGAAGCGCGCCGCGCTCGCTGCGACCGCTCGCGGTGGACCGTGGACCGCGCCGTCGAGCAGGTCGTTCCAATATAGGGACCAGCCGCCGGCGATCGTCGATCCGACCATGGGCGCGGTGAGCACTCGCCCGAGGACCGAGACCGCCCTGGGGTGGCGGAGGAGCGTCGCGTGCGCGGTCGCGGTCGTCGTGCTGTAGGGCGCGTACGTCATCGCGAGGTGTGCCGTGTAGTGCTCGGCCGCGCGGGCGGGTGCGGCCAGGACGGCCTGGGCGGCGGCACGGCCGCTTCCCATGGCCTGGGAGATACCTTCGCCCTGGAGTGGGTTCACCAACCCGGCGGCGTCGCCGGTGAGCAGCACCCGCCCGCGGGCGGGGCGCGTGCCGACCATGCCCAGCTTGAGCCAGCCGCCGAGGATGGGTCCGGGAGTGGCGGCTTCGAGGAGCCCCAGCGCGCGGAGGGTGGCCATGAAGGCGGGGAGGTCGCGGGCGGCGGCCGCCGCTCCAGTGCGGTGGGACAACGTCCCGAGACCGAGGCCGAGGTTGGCACAGCCGTGAGGCCCGGGGAAGAGCCAGCCGTACCCGGGGAAGGCACGCCACGGCGCGGGTTCCCACAGCACGATGTGCGGCGCGTCGACGGGGGCGTGGAGGTAGGCGCGCACCGCGAAGCCCCAGAGCACCCGGTGGGGGTCGACGAGCTCGGCGGTCGCCGCGACATGACTGGAGGCGCCGTCGGCACCGATGACGACGTCAGCACGAAGCTCGATGCCGGTGGCGAGCGTGAAACCCTCAAGTCCCGCGTCTCCGAAGAGCGGCGCTGCGGCACGGCCCAGGAACGGCTCGGCGCCGGCGGCGACCGCGGCGTCGTGAAGTGCCGCGTCGAGGTCGGCGCGGGGCAGCGCGAGGGCATGGCCCGGATAGGTGCGACCCGCGAAGCAGGGCAACCGGACCCGGCGTGCGGTGGGGCCGACCACGACCATGTCGCCGATCGGCACAGCACCTGGGACGCGGATGCCTAGGTCGTTGAGCAGCTGGACGCCGCGCGGTCCGACGAGGTCGCCGCACGCCTTGTCGCGCGGGAACCGGGCTTTGTCCACGAGCGCGACCCGGGCGCCGCCCCGGGCCAGGACGGTCGCCGCGACGCTGCCGGCAGGCCCCGACCCGATGACTAGAACGTCGAAGCGCCTCGCGTTCATCAGGTCTCCTTCACCGCGAAAAAACGTAGGGTTGGCGCGCCCCCGGGCGAGAGGCGTCTGATGCAGTTGTCGACACCCAGCGATCCCAACCGCTTCGCGCAGGCACTCTTCGACGGGCTCCCCGACCGCTACGACGTGCTGGCAGAGGTCCTCTCGCTCGGCCAGAACCGCCGCTGGCGGCGTGCGATGGTCGACCGCATCGTACCGATCGCCCCCGGGCGCGTGCTCGACGTCGCCACCGGCACCGCCGGCGTCGCGCTCCAGCTCAGCCGGCGGACGCCCGCGTTTGTCGCCGGCCTCGACCTGACCGAGGCGATGTTGCGCCGCGGCCAGGCCAACGTCGCCGCCGCGGGAATGCAGGACCGCGTGCAGCTGATGGCCGGTCGGGCCGAGCAGCTCCCCTTCCCCGACGAAACCTTCGACGCGCTCACGTTCACGTACCTCCTGCGCTACGTTTCGGAGCCCGCTGCGACGCTGCGCGAGCTCGTGCGGGTCCTCAAGCCCGGTGCGCCCATGGTCAACCTTGAGTTCCTCGTCCCCCGTCACGCGCTCTGGCGCACGGCCTGGTGGCTCTACACCCGGCTCGTCCTGCCGGTCGCCGGCGCCCTCGGTGGGCGCCGTTGGATCGCGGTCGGCCGTTTCCTCGGGCCAAACATCTCCGCGCACTACCGCCGGTATCCCCTCGCCTGGACGGTCCAGGCCTGGCGGGACGCGGGCATCACCGATGTCGGCGTGCGCGAGATGAGCTTGGGCGGCGGACTCGTGATGTGGGGAACCAAAGCCAGTGGCTAACCGCGACGGGCGGCCCGCCTACTACGCGGCTGCGCCAGGCGGCTTACGCGACTGGTGGACGCTCCTCCATCCGCCGTACACGCTCTGGCACCTCTCGTACGTGGTCATCGGAGCCTCACTGGCACCACACGTCGACGGCGTCCGGCTGCTCGCGTCGGTGCTCGCCTTCTTCGCCGCAGTCGGTGTCGCTGCCCACACGCTCGACGAGCTCCACGGACGCCCATTGCGCACCCGCATCCCCGACGCCGCCCTGGTCGCGGCGACGGCTGGCGGTCTCCTTGTGGCCCTGGGGCTCGGCATCGCCGGTCTTTCGCGGGTGGGGTGGGTGCTGATGCCGTTCATCGTCGTCGGTCCGATCCTCGTGCTCGGGTACAGCCTCGAGCTGCTCAACGGGCGCCTGCATACGGATGCGGGCTTTGCGCTGTCATGGGGCACGTTTCCGGTGCTCACCGGCTATGTCGCCCAGACCGGACGCGTCGGCGTCGCCGCGCTGGTCGCGGGGGTCGGCGCGTTCGCGCTCTCACACGCGCAGCGCAGCCTCAGCACGCCGGCCCGCCTCATCCGCCGCCGCGCCACGAGCGTTGAGGGATCGCTCACGCTCGACGACGGCACCGTCCGAGTGATCGACGAACACGCGCTGCTCGCTCCCCTGGAGCGGGCTCTGCGATCGCTGTCGTGGAGCGTCGTCGCGTTCGCCGCCGCGCTCGCGATCGCCCGCTTGACCTGAGAACCCGGGGCGTCACGCTGGGTCCGTCGGACTCGACTCAGCGGTAATGCCGGTCCAGCTCCGACGCGTACACGCGGCCCACCTCGTCGGTATGCCGCGCTAGCCACTCGCTCACGCGCCGGGCGCCCGTGGCGGGACCATTGGTGGCGACAAGCCCATCCATCAAGCCCCGAAGCTCAGCGTAGGTGAGGAGCACATCACGAACGAGTGCGCCCAGCACCTTCGCGAAGACGAGGGCGACGCGCGGGTCGACGTGCACGATCCGAGGGCGGCGGCCCACGGCCTGCGCGATCAGGCGCACCAGCGCCTCGAATGTGTAGGTCTCGGGCCCGACGGCGTCGACGACGAGATCCTTTTCACGGTGACCGGCGTCGACCGCGAGCGCGGCCACGTCGTCGACGTGAACCAGCCGAATCGGGTAGCTCCCTGACCCGGCGACGGCGAACACCGGCAGTCGGCGCAACAACCATGCGATGTTGTTGATGAAGATGTCGTTCCCGCCGAACAACACCGCGGGCCGGATGATCGCGTGGGACAACGACGACCCGGTCACCGCCTGCTCGGCAAGCGCCTTCCCCCGGAAGTAGCCCAGGTCCGACGATGTCGGATTCGTGATACTGATGTGCACGATTCGGCGCACCTCGGCCTCTTGTGCCGCCTCGATCAGAACCTTGGTGCGCACCACCGCTCGGTCGAACGACACTGGCCCGCGGGCGAACCGCACCCAGTAGGTGTTGTAGAGCACATCTGCTCCGCGCAGGCTGCCGACCAGCGCCGATCGATCGTCGAAAGCCAGCGGCGCGACGCTCACCAGGTGACCAAATGGATTCGGCCGATCCGGGTGCCCGGTCAGCGTGCGAACGACGTGGCCCGCGCGCAACAGCCGCTGGGTGATGAACCGACCCGTGTAGCTGAATGCGCCCGTAACGACATCCATCCGGTAGCCCAGCGGCTCACATGCCGTCGCCGTAGAGCACCTCGGGGAAAACCTCCCGGATCCGGAGGGAGAAGCCGTCGCCCCACAGACGGTAGACGCGCCAAAACCGGCCAGTGTTCTGCCCGACCTCCTCCAGCGCGAACCAGGTCGGCACCCCAAGCATCGCCGAGATCTGCCCCAGGCCCACCTTGCCCTCGAGCATCAACCGCCGGACCTCCGGGTCGGTCACCCGAGCCTCGCTGACGGCATGACACACCACCACGGGCCCGGTCGCGCACACGAGGTCGACCTCGCGGAGCAGGAAGCCGTCAGACTCCTCTTGGTGCACAAGCTCGATCGTGACCGGCGCACCGAAGAACGCCGACAGCGTTCCCTGGAGGGTGCCCGCCGTTGCCAGGAGCACACGTCGCAATGGGCTGAACCCGTAGAGCTTCTCGACAACGGCATCCAGATCGATGGTCTCTGCCACAAGCCGTTCCCCCTCATGACGTCACCGGACTTCGCCCGACAACTCAAGGCTGTTCACCACAATTCGACGCGCCTGAACATCCGTCAGATTCGATCCTGACAGGCAGGACCACTACCGGCAACGGCTCATACCCACAAGCTCGACACTCTCGGTCCCTCTTCTTCAGCATCGCACCGAGGTCGCGGTCCGTCTCAGTTGAAAGGAGAGACAAGACACGCAAGGTCGCAGACTGCCGTGACTTTCTCAGATCGCTCACCGAGGAAGCCACGCCCTCTTAGCGTCCCCCTGCGAGCCAGAACCAACGATCGGCTCCCTCGTTAGGTGCCAAGCCCGCTACAGATCACCCGACTTCTGGCTCCGCGATGCTCGGGCCGACGATGTTCGCCGCGAGCTTCCGGGATGAAGCGGTTCAGGGCGGCGGCGAGGGTGGGATGCTCGACGTGCTCGGTGACGACCCCGCGGCCGCGTGGGCGCGAGTGATCGCGGAATTCAAGTCATCGGCGGACGCGCCCGGCGCGATGGAGCGCGACGTCACCCTGCCGTTCGCGACGCTCCCGGCGCAGGTCGCGCTCGACATCGCAAAGTTCGACCTCCTCGTCCACGCCTGGGATCTCGCGAGTGCGACCGGCCAGCCCTTTGACCCGCCAGCGGACGTGGTCGCCAACGCTCGCGCCACGGCCGAGACGATCGTCGGCGGTCTCCGCGACGGCGACACCTTCCGGGATGCGATCGAAGCACCCGCTGACGCGAGCCCGATCGACCAGCTCGCGGCCTACAGCGGTCGTAGCGTCTGAACAACCTCGTCGACCCGACAATCCGGACGGTACCCGGAGAACCGCTCGAGCGTGTTGTTACCTAGCCCGGCCGGATTTATCGACCGAGCAAGCGCGGAAATGTCACGTGGGCTCCTCAAGGCGCCCTTGTCACGGCAGAATGCGCGTCACAAGGTCGCGGTAGCGGTGCTGATGCGCACTCAAGCCAAGGTCGCGTCGAGAGTGATCGTCGTACCGGTAAGGGCTTTGCTGACAGGGCAGTTCGCTTTGGCGGCTTCGGCCGCTTCGGCGAACTGCTCTGACGAGAGACCCGGTACGGAACCTTTCACACCGAGGTGGATGCCCGTGATGCCTTCACCGGGCTGGAACGTCACGTCCGCCACGGTGTCGAGCGCCTCGGGTGCGTTCCCACTTTGAGCCAGGGCGTGCGACAACGCCATCGAAAAGCAGGCGGAGTGCGCGGCGGCGATGAGCTCCTCGGGGCTGGTACGGCCATGTGGATCCTCCGCACGAGATGCCCAGGTCACGTCGTAGCCGCCGAGCCCGGAAGAGTCGAGGTTGACGCGGCCAGCCCCTTCCATGAGCGATCCCTCCCAGTGCGTGGTTGCGCGACGCGTGGTTGCCATGAGATCAGCCTTCCGGTAGACACCTATGGTTTTGTTGAGTCTGAACTTGCAGCCAGCACGGTAATCACCCGAGATCGATCCATGATCATCGCCCTGAACGCGGCGCATCGCCACCGCATACCGTCCCGACAGGTCACCGCTTGCGCCCGCGAAGTGGCCGCGAGAACTCGACCTTCTCCAGCGGTCGAGCGATCATGCTCCTGGGCGCACAGCAGCTCTTCTCGGAGTCGCTGGCAATCCCTTGTCCAAGAGCGGTCGGATCTACGAAGCCTCAGCGGCACCTCAGTCGGTGATTGTCGCGAGATGCTCGTGCACGGAACCCACCGCGCTCGACCCTTCCCCGACCGCGGCGGCGACCCGTTTCAGTGAACCGCTCCGCACGTCACCCACTGCGAACACGCCCGGCACTGACGTTTCGAACGGCAACGGGTCGCGTGTTGCGAACCGCGCATTGCTGCTAATCCGATCCGGCAAAGAACGGTCGGTGGGGATGAAGCCCTTCGCGTCGAGTTCCAACGCACTGCCCAACCACTCGGTTGCGGGGTCAGCGCCGATAAAACAGAAGAGCCCCGAGCAACCGACCGTGCGGCGTTCACCGGTGGGTGTGTGTTCCAGGGTGACGTGGTCGAGATGGCCGTCGCCGGCGAGCGCACGTACCTGAGTGTTGGTAACCAGCTCGACACGTGGGTCGACATCGATCCGTTCGATGAGGTAGGCCGACATGCTGTGCGTGAGATCGTTGCTCCGGATCACGATCGAGACACGACTTCCTTGTTGCGCGAGGTAGAGGGCGGCCTGGCCGGCGGAGTTGCCGCCACCGACCACGATCACGGGCTGACCGCTACAGATCCGTGCCTCGAGATCGGTGGCCGCGTAGTACACCCCGGCGCCTTCGAACCGTTCGAGATCGTCGACCGCGAGACGTTGGTAGCGTGCGCCGGTCGCGATGATCACCGTCCGGGTCGGGATCTCGCTGCCGTCGCCGAGCACGATGACGTGGAACCCGTCCTCCACTCGCAGGGCCATGACCTCACATGGCGCGTTCAAGCGGGCGCCGAGTCGTTGCGCCTGGATCGCGGCACGCGACGCGAGCTCCTCGCCGGAGATGCCGTTCGGGAAACCGACGTAGTTCTCGATGCGCGAACTCGCGCCCGCCTGCCCGCCCGTTGAGACCGCGTCGAGCGACACGGTACTGAGTCCTTCGGATGCTCCGTAGACCGCGGCTGCTAGGCCGGCTGGACCGCTTCCGACGACCACCAGATCGAACATGAATCCCGGAACTGGCTGGAACGTAAGGCCGAGATGCTGGGCGAGCTCGCCGGGTGACGGGTGGCGCAATACCCCTGTTGTTGTGATGACTACCGGTGTGTCAGCCAGCCGGAACCCCATGCCCGCGAGTAACACACCGACGTCGTCGTCATCCTCGATGTCGATCCACGTGTGAGGGAACCGAGATCGGCCCGCGAACGCGCGCAACGCCATTGCTTCGCGTGAGTAGCGGGAGCCGATGATCCGAACGGCACGCGCGCCTTCACCTTGGCTCAGGACTTCCCGGCGGGCGACGAAGGCTGAAAAGATCGTGTCGGCGAGATCCGGCTTGGTGCTCATGACTCGGCGGAACTGGTCGACGGGAATCGCCAGCACGCGACCGGGCTGACTGACGCGGGCCATGACGTATGCGCGCTGGCCCGTCAACATGTTCAACTCGCCGAGGAAGCGACCGGCGACGTGGGTGGTCAGTAGCGTGTCGCCTTCGAGGTCGGGACGGATGATCTCGACGGCGCCTTCGAGTACCACGAAGAAGTCGTATGCCCCGTCACCGGCGCGGTACAGGATGTCGCCCACTGCGACCACGCGCTCTGCACCGAACGGTGCCAGCTCGGCCAGTGCTCCCGCGTCCAGCGTGGGTGTCGCGCGGTCGGGCAGGTCGGCTGCGAACTCCCTCTTCAGGGTCCTAGGGCCGGTGTCCGTGGGTTGGGCCACGCGCCACAAATTAGCGAACTGCCTCTGGCGGCTACGCGGCGATGGTTGCGGCGATCGCGTGGCGGCGAGTACCTCCTCGGCGTGACATTGACGACCAGGCCGAGGTGCCTGCAGCCGGTGCAGGAGGTCGAATAGTCCTGGCATCGCCTCCACGCATTCGCCTCACGCGAAGCTCCGGGGCGCGAGCTGGTCGGCGGGAACGATGCCGAGTCTGCCGGCCTGGAAGTCCTCGACGGCCTGGAGGATCTCCTCGCGGGTATTCATCACGAAAGGGCCGTAGTGGGCGATCGGCTCGCGAATCGGCAGCCCCCCCAGCAGCAGGACATCCAGCGGCTCGGCCTGCCGGTCGGCCGCCGCCACGACCAGATGGTCGCCCGGACCGAACACGACGAGCTGGCCGTCCTGCACCGGACGGCCCTCGGGCCCGGCGGTGCCGCGGCCGGTCAGGACATACGCCATCGCGCTGAACCCGGGATCCCACGGGACGGAGAGCTGCGCGCCGGCGGCAAGGGTCACGTGGGCGTAGGTGATCGGGGTGTGGGTGACCCCGGGCCCGCTGAATGCTCCGACGTCGCCGGCGATGAGACGGACCAGCGCACCGCCGTCGTCAGAGGTGAGAAGCAGAAGGTCGCCCCGAGTGATCGTCTGGTAGCGCGGTGGCGTCATCTTGAGGGCGGCGGGGAGATTGACCCACACCCCCACCATGTGTACCGGACCACCGGCCCGGTACATCCGCTCGGTCGGCAGCTCGTCGTGCAGGATGCCCGCGCCGGCGGTCATCCACTGGGTGTCGCCCTCGCGGATGACGCCGCCGCCGCCATTGGTGTCATGGTGGGCGATCTCGCCGTCGAGGATGTAGCTCACGGTCTCGAACCCGCGGTGTGGGTGCCAAGGCGCGCCCTTCGCTTCCCCCGGGGCGTTGACCTGCGGCCCCACGTGGTCGAGGAGCAGGAACGGGTCCGCCTCGGCCATCGACAGTTCGCCCGGGAAGGGCCGCCGGACGCTGAAGCCGGCGCCCTCGCGCTGGCGGTGGGCGGTGACGACCTCGGCGACCGGACGCGGCCGGGAGACCTCGGGATCGGGTCGGGGGATGCGGGGAAGGACGAGCGTGTCCTCGACGGTGACGGCTGGCATCGTGATCTACTCCTGGTGCGTCTCGAAACGGGTCGTGGCTTCTTCGGTCGGACGTCGTCGCATTGTCACGGCTCGATCAATTGGAGATCGAGCTCGATCTTGATCTTGTCGCCGAGCAGGATCTTCTCTCCGCCAAGCGACAGCCCGAAGTCGATGCCAAAGTCGCTGCGGCGGATCGTGCCGGTGGCCGCGAAGCCGGCGTGGGTGCGCTGGTCTCCCGGATGGACTTCGGTGCCGAAGAACTCGACATCGAGCGTCAACGGCTTGGTCACGCCATTGATGGTCAGGTCGCCGCGCAACTCGTACTCGTCGCCCCGTCCTTCGATGCTGGTCGAGACAAACCTCATCTGCGGGTGCCGGTCGGTGTCGAAGAAGTCGGTCGAGCGCAGGTGCGCATCCCGGTCGGGCTGGTTCGTATCCACCGAGGACATGTCGATGCTCGCGGCGACGCGCACGTCGGCAAGGCTCTCGCCCACGTGCAGGCTGGCGTCGAAATGGTTGAACCGGCCGCGGACGTTCGAGAGCCCGAGATGACGGACCACGAAGCCGACCGACGAGTGGTTGGGGTCGAGGGCCCAATCGCCGGTTCGCAGGGGCAGGCCGGTGGTGGTGGTCGTGGTAGCGGTCATGAGGACTCCTTTTTGCGGTCGGGCTTGGACCTGGTCTGGGGGAACCGTCCTAGGTATACTTTTGTTCCTGACCTCATGATGAGTGACTGGCAGACAGAAGGGAAGTAGGCGGTTCGATGTGTCCCGCGAACGCCGGTGTGGGTAAGGAACATCGGGTTGATCCGCGCTCAGAGACGTGCGTGGTCGTGCGCGACATCCTCGACCGGGTGGGCGACAAGTGGAGCGTGCTCGTGATCGGGCTGCTCGGCGAGCAGGGCTACCGCTTTAGCGAGCTGCAACGCGCGATCGAGGGGATCTCGCAGCGCATGCTCACGCTCACCTTGCGGCAGCTCGAGCGCGACGGCCTGGTGTCGCGCACCGTGCACGCGACCGTTCCGCCCCGGGTCGACTACTCGCTCACGGACCTGGGCCGATCAGTGCTCGATCCGCTCGCGTCGTTGACGCAATGGGCTCAGGAGCACGGCACCGACATCGCCGACGCGCGTCGACGTTACGATGCCGCGGCGTCCGCTGAGCAGTGAGCAACGAAACGTGCCTGGGAACTCCAGCTAGCCGACGCTGAACTCGGGTCTGTTTCACACCGTCGGCCACGATCCCCGATCGCTCTACGCGGAGTCGTTCTGGTTGCCCACGATCGGCCCGTCGAACCCTTCAGATTGACCACTAAGCGGCGGACCCCTCTCCGATCGTGGACTGAGGAGCCTGCCTCTGAGCCGACGGTATGGGACGCCCAGCGAGCTCGAGCCTCAGCGGCATCTGGCACTCGGCTGTCGATCGCGGCGAACGAACTGATGACGGTAGGGCACGGGTTAGCCTCCCCTCGTGGGCATGACGCGGTTGTCCCGATTCATCCGGGCTCCCCGCTCACTCGTGTATCGCGCCTTGCTCGACGCGGAGGCCGTCCAGCAGTGGATGGTGCCCGATGGGATGACGAGCCACGTCCACTCGTTCGACTCGCGTGAGGGAGGCACGTTTCGGATCTCGTTGAACTACGACATGCCCACGACCGCTGGCAAGACAAGCGCTCAGACGGACTCGTTCCACGGCCGGTTCGTGAAGCTCGTGCCCGACATCGAGGTCGTCCAGGTCGTCGAGTTCGAGACCGATGACCCAACGATGCAGGGCGAGATGACGATCACCTACCTGCTCGACGATGCTGACGACGGCACCAACCTCACTGGCCTGCACGAGAACCTGCCTCCCGGCGTCTCGCCCGCTGACAACGAGCTGGGCTGGGGCATGTCGATCGAAAAGCTCGCCAAACTCGTCGAAAGCCGGTAGCCCTACGCGGCGACCCAGACGACGAAGGTCGTATAGCCCTGGCTGCGTCGACGATCCGGACTGACCCGGTCACCAAGGCGACCCGGCGGCGTCACGTCGGCACTGTCCGCTCTCCCCCTCTGCCTCGGGAGCCCCGTGATGCCGGCAACGCTCATGATCGTTCCCTGGCGCGATCCCGTCGTCGACACGATCGGCCACGACCCCCGATCCGCGTACGCCGAATCATTCTGGTTGCCCACCATCGGGCCGACGACCATTTCAAAATAGACACCAGGGCCGCCAGTGTTCCCCTGGTCAATGGACCACGGCGCCGGGCGCGCTCGTACTACGGCCAGTTTGTTGGGAGCGCGAGATAGGTAGGCTCAACCACATGGCGGGCAACGAGAGTAGGCTCGTGGGCGTAGCTCGAGATGCGACCACGATCATGGAGATCTCGGCTGCGT
>CAZCYE010000027.1:0-20216 GCA_964502775.1 uncultured Bifidobacteriaceae bacterium
GCCGCACCCGCCGCGCTCGGAGCGGTGTGAGGCGGCGTCAGGGCCGCGGCGGGGCGAACCAGCCGCGGGGCGCCCCCCGGCCGGTTCGAGTTCCGAACGGGACATCCGGGTCGTACCATGGGGTTGCCGACGACGAGCATCCCCGTCCCCCGGGCTGCACGGTGTGCGCGCACAACCAAGGCAGGAGCACGAATGAGCCGCCCTCCCAACGAGGTGCCCCCCGGCCCCCGCCGGCCGAGCGGAGGACCCCAACGGCGGCCCGGCGACGGACGAACCCCGCCGCCGACGCCGTCCCCGCCGTGGGCGCGGGTCCTGCCGTGGGTCCTGATCCTCGGGCTCGTGGGAGTGGTCGCGCTCACCAACGTGCTGGGGGACAGCACCGGCGACGCCAAGCAGCTCTCCTACACCGCCTTCCTCAACGCGGTCGAGCGCGGCGAAGTCAAGAAGGTGGAGTTCAACAAGTCCAACGGTGACATCGTCGGCGACTACCGCAACACCGTCGGCCGCTTCGACCAGTTCACGAGCAGCGGCCCGGTCGGCGACTTCCAGGAGAACACCGTCGAGCTGCTGCGCGACAAGAAGGTCAACCTCGAGTACACCGAGACAACGTCCAACTTCTTCTTGGACCTGATCCCGCTGTTGCTGCCGCTGCTGATCATCATCGCGCTGTTCGTGTGGATGAGTCGCCGAGCCCAGGGCCAGATGGGCGCGGTGATGAACATCGGGCGCAGCCGGGCCAAGGTGTACACCACCGAGAGGCCGAAGACGACCTTCGAGGATGTCGCCGGGTACGGAGCTGTGAAGACCGAGATCGCCGAGGTGGTCGACTTCCTCAAGCACCCCCAGAAGTTCAAGGCGATCGGCGCGCGCATCCCCAAGGGCGTGCTCCTCGTGGGACCTCCGGGCACGGGCAAGACCCTCATCGCCCGCGCCGTGGCCGGCGAGGCCGGCGTTCCCTTCATATCGGTCACCGGCTCGGACTTCATGGAGATGTTCGTGGGGGTGGGCGCGGCCCGAGTGCGTGACCTGTTCCAGACCGCCCGCAAGCAGGCGCCCGCGATCATCTTCGTCGACGAGATCGACTCCATCGGCCGCAAGCGCGGGGCCGGGCTCGGCGGTGGCCACGACGAGCGGGAGCAGACGCTCAACCAGATGCTGGCCGAGATGGACGGGTTCGAGGCCACCGAGGGCATCGTGATGCTGGCGGCCACCAACCGTCCCGACGTGCTCGATTCCGCGCTGTTGCGTCCGGGTCGGTTCGATCGCCAGATCGTGGTTCCCTACCCGACCCAGGAAGAGCGCGCGGCCATCCTCAAGGTTCACCTGCGCGGCAAGAAGGTGGCCAACGACGTGGACGTGGACATCGTTGCCCGCGGCACACCCGGCATGGCCGGCGCCGACCTCGCCAACCTGGTGAACGAGGCCGCGCTCTTCGCCGTGCGGCGCGGGGCCAAGGAGATCCACGCGATGGACTTCGAGGCGGCGCGCGACCGAGTGCTCATGGGTCTCACGCGCGACTCGATGGCGCTGTCCGACGAGGAGAAGGAGGTGGTGGCCTACCACGAGGGTGGCCACGCCGTGCTCGCGTACGTGCTCGAGCATGCCGATCCGGTGCACAAGGTGACGATCCTCCCGACCGGAATGGCGCTGGGAGTGACCCAGCAGCTCCCCGAGGAGGAGCGCCACATCCACAAGAAGGAGTACATCGACGACGCCATCGTCGTCGCGCTGGGTGGACGCATCGCCGAGGAGCTCGTGTTCGGCCACCTCTCGACCGGCGCCCAGAACGACCTGGTGCGCATCACCGAGCTCGCCCGCAAGATGGTGCGTGAGTGGGGCATGAGCGCACGCATCGGACCCATGGCGTGGGGCGCGCAGGGCCCGGTGTTCCTGGGCGAGGACCTCATCCACACCCGGGACTACTCCGACGAGACCGCCCGGGTGATCGACGAGGAGGTCGAGCACATCCTGCGCCACGAGGAGAACCGGGCCCGACGCATCCTGCGCCTGCACCGGCGCGGCCTCGACGCGGTGGCACACGCGCTCCTGGAGCACGAGACGCTCGACGGTGACGAGGTCTCTCGCTACGTGGACGACGCGATGGGACGCAAGGTGGGTGGGTTCCGCAGGGTGCGCAAGGCCGACGGATCCGTGGTGGAGGTGGCGCGCCCGAAGGTCGACAACGGCGGCCGGCAGGCCAAGGTGGCCGCCAAGGCGGCCAAGTCCAAGTCCTGACCCGGCTCGCGCACGCTCGCTCAGGCCTCGATCGTGCCGAGGCCCGGCTCGGGTGTGCTGCCCGGAGCACGGACCTCGGCCAGCGCCGCCCACAGGTCGGTCGCCGTCGTGGAGCCGACGAAGGCCCGTTGCACCACACCGTCGTGGTCGGCAACGAGGATCATCGGGACGGCGAGGATCTCGTACCGGCCGTGCAGATCGGTGCGCGCCGGGTAGCGCAGCTCACACGTCGCGACCGCACCCGACTCCAGGGCCGCGACCTTCTCGCCGAGCCCGACGCAGGAGTCGCAGGTCTCGGACGAGAACAACGCCACCAGCCACGGCGCATCGGCGCGGGGAAAGTCACGGCGCTGGAGCTGGCGGGGCACCGGATACGCCGCCCGCGGTGGTGGCTCGGGGCGGCGGCGCCGGAGCCACCACGCCATCACTGCCGCCACCGCCGCGATCGCCGCCGCGAGCGCCACCCGGGACCACGTGCCGCTCACGACCCGGGGCTCACCGCCGCGCGGGGATCGCCGAGCTCAGGGACACACCCGGGCCGAGCACGAAGCGTCCCACGACCACCGGTCCGTCGGCGCTCACCACGAGCACCTGACGGCCGTTCACGCCGAGCTCGTCCAGCGAGAAGATCTTGGTGCCCCGCGGACCGATCGTGAACGCCGGGGCGCTCGCGGGGCTGTCGGGGTCACCCGGGATGTAGGCGAGGAGCTCGACGGATCGGGACCGCCCCGACGGGTTCATCACCACGACGACCCCGTCGCCCTGGTCGTCCTCGTCGCTGCCGTCGCCCTGGTCGCCGTCGACACCCTGGCCGCCCTCGCTGGTGCCGCTCGATACCCGCCCGAGCGCCAGGGCCCACCGGCGGGAGGCGATCCGGCCGCCCGGGGTCGTCATCCAGCCGGGCGCCACGTCGGTTGCCGCGGCGGGCGCCACGGGCGCGGTCGCGTCGTCAGCCGTGCCGGTCGTGTCGGACTCCTCGTCGACATCCTCGCCGATGGCGGCGCCGGGACCCACGACCGCGAGCACCTCCACCACCACCGGGACGGGCCGGGTCGTGCGCACCGTCACCATGGCCTCGCCGCCGCGGGCGAGGTTGGACGAGATGTCCGCCGACGCCACCGCGAGGGCGGGCACGCTCAGGAGCCGGCTGGGAAGGCCTTCTTCGTCCGTGGAGGCGCCCACCGTGATCTCGACCTCGGTATCGGCATCCGAGAAGTTGGCCACGCGCACCACCACGGCGGCCTCGGCGTCGGGACGAACCACGGGCAGCCACCACCGATGGGCCGGGACCGCCAAACCCAACGAGGTGGCGAGCCCGGCCTCACCGTCGGTGCCGTCGAAGCGCAACGACCGCTCCGCGACGACGCGGCCGGTCCGCGCGCGCACGCGCGTGGCTACGAGATCCTGGCGGGGCAGCATGTCGTGCACCGGCACCGAGACCCGGGAGCGGCGCGGCACCACCAGGGCCTCCGAACCCTCGGGCGTCTTGAGCCCGTCGGCGGTGAGGAAGGAGAGATCCACGATCGCATCGTCACCAAACGGGTTGAACAGCGCGAGCCACTCCTGGGCGCCGGCCGTGGTGGTACCAGCCGGGAAGTACCACTCCGTCGACGGCTGCCGCGCGCACGGGCCGACGGCGACGTCGATGACCTCGTCGTCGACGATCCCGCGCAGCACGTGCTCGACCACCGCCACGCCGCCGATCACCTCCACCACCACACCGGGCTCGGGGCTCACGAGGAGATCCGAGACCTCGACGCGGGCCTGGCCGAACGGCTCCACCGTGAGCCGGCGGGTCTCGGGCGCGATGTCCGCCGACACCACGGTGACCGTCGCGTCGATCGGAGTCGGCTCGAGGTTGGCGATGACCACGAGCTCGTCAGCGCGCCCGTTGGCGTTCGACGTCCCCTCGGCGCAGTACCACGTAGTGGAGATCGCATCCGCGGACGGAATGGTGGGGCCCTCGGGCGGTGCGCGTCGGGCGCCTCCCTCCGAATCCGTGCTCGACGACACCTGGTCGAGCATCACGCCACCGGTGATGAGCACGGCCAGTGTGACCAGCACGGGACCGCGCAGCACTCGATGCCGAGGAGCCGTGCTCATGTGTCGCTCCAGAACGTGTCATCGTCGGACGACATCGCCCGCGCTCGCTCCTCTTCACGCGCCGCGCGCATCGCCCGGGCCGCATCCGAGGCCGCGTCATGGGGACTCCCCCGACGCCGGACGCGCGACCGGGCCCAGATCATCAGCACGACGATCCAGCACACGATCTGAAACGCGATGAGCCCGTAGCGGGTCCCTTGGCCGTCGTGGCTGATGGTCACGCGGCCGCGCTCGGTCACCTCGTACGCGTTCGTGATCCCGAAGGCGCGCCGGTGCGCGAGCTGGCGGCCGTCGCTCTCGGCCTGCCACCCGTCGTCGTAGGCCTCGGCGTCGAGGACGGTCCCGGGCCGTGCCGGCCCACCGCGGAGTGGCCGAGCGCCGGACAGATCGATACGCACGGCCGCGCGCAACCGGTCGGCGGGATCACGCGGCAAACGCTGCGCCGCGCCGCCGGTGACCACGGCCGTCGACGGGAACCAGGCCCGGTTCTCGTACAGCACCAGGCCCGCCTCGGTGCGCAGGCGCACGAGGTCGAGCTGGGCCCGCAAACCCGCGAGCAGGCCCCGGGGCTTGGGTGCGGCGCGGCCGCCCGGCCCGTTCGTGATCGGCACGGCGACGTAGCGCACGCCGTAGGGGGCGAGGATGCGACCGACGCGGGTACTGCGCTGGGCGACGGCCACGCCCAGGGCGCGTGCCAACTCGCGGTCAGCCGACTCCACGGGCGCGCGCCACATCTCGGTGGCCACGCCGCCGCCGTTGCGGCTGAGCGAGTAGGCGAGGTCGGTGTCCACCTCCACGGGATCGAGTGGCAGCACCGACGCGTCCCCGGCCCACAGGATTCGGAAGTCCCCCTCGTGGAGGAGGTCGCGGCTGAACGCCACCGTCTCGGGCCACGAGCCGTCGGGTGCATCCCAGCGGCCACTACCGGAATCGGCCACGAAGCCGGCCACGGCCACCACGACGCCGGCGATCGCGACCACCGCCCCCATCTGCGGCCACCGCCGGTGACGCCGGTCGAGGGCTTGGGCGTCGGCTCCGGAGACGTCGGGGGCGAGTTCGCTCGTGGCGGTCGAGCCCGCAAGCTCCTCGGGCGTGGTGCCCCGCGTGCCCCCGAGCTTGGCGCCCATCGCCCGCCCCAGGGCGGCGATGCCACTCATTCCCACCCCGGCGGCGATCGCCACCCCGAGCGCAGCCACCGTGAGCCCGGCCTCGGGGGCCGGCACCGCCGTGCCTTCCGCGATCTTCGAGGGCACGAGCACGATCGCCCAACCGACGACGGCCAGCACCCAGCCCCGCGCGGCCCAGGCGAGCGATGGTCCCGACGCCACCAGCAGTCCCGCGCCGGCGGCGGCGAGGAGTCCCCACGTCGCGATGCCCCCTCCGGAGGGACCGCTCGCGAAGCGCAGCACGGCCTCGAGGCCGAGGTCGGGCCGGAACGCGAAACCGAACGCCGCCGGATCGTCGGCCGCGTCGCGCAGGGTGAGCACCCACGGGAACAACAGCACCGCCGCGCCCGCCACGCCCGCGAGCGCGCCCCCCAACGCGCGGGCACCCGCCCGACCCTCGCCCACGAGCGGGGCGGTGACGAGGAACGCCAACGCCACCACGACGGCGGCCAGGGCGGCGGGCGGATACCAGGCCGCGGCCACGGCCGTGACGATGACGAGCCCGAGCAGCGGTCGCCGGAGGCGCTCTGACGCCTCGTAGCTGCCGATCCTCACCAGCAGCGCAACCAGGAACGGGAGCAACGCGTACATCACGAGCGGGCCCAGGCGACCCTGCGCGATCGCGTTCCGAGACACCGGGTTCACGCCGTACGCGATGGCCGTGGCCGCGGCCGCCGCGCGCTGGCCCCCGATCCGGCGGGCGAGTCGGTACGCGCCGAACGGCCCCACGAAGAGCGCGCCCACCACCACGAGGGATTGCGCAAGCCCGGTGGCACCCAACAGGACACCTCCGAGCCCCGCCATCATGGCCAGCGCCGGGGACGCCGGCGCGGTGGAGCCCATGCCTGTCGTGCGCCACACCGATCCGAACGCATCGGCGAGATCGCCGACCGAAGGCCACCGGGCGAACGTGCCGACGGCCGGTACACCGTCGAACAGGAGGTCGCGGGCACCGAAGATCGCGACCAGACCAAGCACACCCAGCACGATGGACGAAGGATGCGCGACCGCGTCACCGGCCGCAGCCAAGCGGTCGCGCACGCGGTCCCCCAGGGACTCCAGCCGCTCCTCCGCATGGTGCTGAGAGAGAAAGGCGCCGAACCTCGCACCCACCCCGAGCTGGAGCTCACGGAGATCACGGTCGTGCAGCGTGCGTTGCGCCTGCGCGCGCCGGCGGGCACTGCGCAGCCGTCGCCAATGGCGGAGGTTCCAGAGCCACGCTCGCAGGGTGCTCAACGCCTGGCGGCGCCGGGGCGTGAACGCGAACACCACGGCCTCGACGACAGCCAGGCCGAGGCCCATGGGGGCGACGGCGAGAAGGCTCGCCCGTGAATACGACGTGAGCACCACGCGGACGCGCTTGCGCGCGACGTCGCGTAACCCGGGCGCGTCAGCGGAGCCGCGCTGCAGCGCCGCTTCGTAGTGCCAGACCCGGGCGTCGGGGGCCACGATCACCCGGGCCCCGGCCAGGCGCGCTCGCCAGCAGAAGTCGAGGTCCTCGGAGCCGGGAAAGGCGTCGGGATCGAGCCCGCCCAGCGCGGCGAGGAGATCGGACCGCACCAGCATCGCTGCGCTCGACACATAGAACACGTCGCGCACCGCGTCGTGCTGCTCCTGGTCCACCTCGCCCTGCTCGACTCCCGTGTGCGACCCTCCCAGCCGATCGATGGCGCGACCCACCTCGAGCAACACGTCGGGCTCGGCGGCGGAGAGGATCTTGGGTCCCACGATCGCCGCGTTCGAGCGATAGGCCTCCTCCACCATCAGGCGCACGGCGCTGCGATCGAGCACAGCGTCGTCGTGCATGAGGAGATAGAAGGTCGCGCCCTCCACGAGGCCCAGCGCCTCGTTCACGGCACCCGCGAAGCCAGGCCGGTCGCCACCCGACCGGCGAACGAACGCTCCCGGGAGCACCGCGCCCACACGCGTCGTCGGGTCCCGCTCCGAGCCCGCATCCACCACGAGCACCGAGAGGGTGGGGTAGTCCTGGGCTCCCAGTGCCGCGAGCGCCGGTTCGAGGAAGTCGCCGGGGTTGCGGGTGATCACCACCGCCACCACCTGCGGGAAGCCGTGCTCGGGCCTGGCCTCGTCGTCGGTCGAGGGCAACGGGGCGTCGGGAAAGGCGGGATCGCTCACTGGGTGGGCGAGGATAACGGGCCCGACCGGCGCGACCCCGGACGTCGCGTAACGTCGTGGTCGTGCTGGCAGCACTCGCGGGTGGCGTGGGAGCAGCCCGGTTCCTGCGCGGACTCGTGAGCGTGGTGCCACCGTCCGCGGTCACCGCGATCGTCAACACCGGTGACGACGACGAGTTCTACGGCCTGCGGGTCTCCCCCGATCTCGACACCGTGACCTACACGCTCGCCGGCGCCGACAACCCCGGGACGGGTTGGGGCCTCGCGCACGAGACGTTCGCGACGATGGACATGCTCGACCGCTACGGCGCTCCCACTTGGTTCCGGCTCGGCGATCGTGACCTCGGCACGCACCTGTACCGCACCACCCGCTTGCGCGCGGGAGCGCCGCTCTCGCGGGTGACGGCCGAGATCTCGGGTGCGTGGGGTGTCGACGCCACGATCGTCCCGATGACCGACGACCGCGTCGCCACGATGATCACCGCGGTCGTCGACGGCGCGGAGCGCGAGCTTGCGATGCAATCGTGGTTCGTCGAGCACTCGTGCCTGCCTCCCGTCGTCGCCGTGCGCTTCGACGGCGCCAACCGGGCCCGGCCCGCGCCCGGGGTGATCGACACGCTCGAGTGCGCCGACACGATCATCGTGTGCCCCAGCAACCCCGTGATCTCGATCGCTCCGATCCTGGCCGTCCCCGGCATCCTCGACGTGCTCCGGGCTCGGCGGGAACGAGTGGTGAGTGTGAGCCCGATCATCGGGGGACGGCCGGTGAAGGGCCCGGCCGACCGGCTCATGGCCGCGCTGGGCATCGAGGTGTCGTGCGTGGGCGTCGCCCGCACCTACGCATCGTGGTGCGCGACAATCGTGATCGACGACGCCGACGCACCGCACGCGGCGGTGATCGAGGCCCTCGGGGTGCGAGCGGTGGTGGCCGACACGCTCATGCGCGACGCGCGGATCGCAGCCGCCTTGGCGTCGCGTACCGTTGCCGCCGTGGCGTGACGCTCACCGTCGTCCCCGTCGATGGGGTTCCCGAGGTCGCCGCCGGTGACGAGATCGCCGACCTCCTGGCCGACGCCGCGGCCGCGCAGTCGACGCCGCTCCAGGACCGCGACTGCGTGGTGGTGACCCAGAAGATCGTGTCCAAGGCCGAGGGACGGATCGTCGCACTCGCCCCCGGCGACCGCGCCGCTCGCCGCGCGCTCATCGAGGCGGAGTCGGTACGGGTGCTGAGGCGCCGTGACGACCTGATGATCACCGAGACCGCGCACGGCTTCGTGTGCGCCAATGCCGGTGTGGATCTCTCCAACGTGGCCGAGGGCACGGCGGCACTCCTGCCCGTGGATCCGGACCGCTCCGCACGACACCTGCGCGACCGCTTCCGGGCCCGGCACGGACTCGATGTGGCCGTGATCGTGTCGGACACGTTCGGGAGGGTGTGGCGGCATGGGCTCACCGACGTGGCCATCGGTGTGGCCGGGATCACCGCGGTGGTCGACCTGCGGGGCGCGCCCGACGCGCACGGCCGCACCCTCCAGGTCACCGAAGTGGCGATCGCCGACGAGATCACCGGCGCCGCCGACCTGGTGATGGGCAAGGCGCGTCAGGTACCGGCGGCCATCGTGCGCGGCCTGGCTCCCGAGTGGTTCGGAGACGGGGCCGCCCGCCAGCTCGTACGCGCCCCGGCAGACGACCTGTTCCGTTGACGCAACCGAGGCGACTCGACGATGCGCACGGCGTCCCCGCGTTCGTACGGGCGCGACGCTCGTGGCGCTCGTTCGCGCCTCGCCCCGTGCCGCGGGATCTGCTCGACACGCTGGTGGCAACGGCATGCCTCGCTCCCGCACCTCACCACTCGCGCCCGTGGCGCTGGGCACTCGTCGACACCCCCGAGGCCAAGCACTCGCTCGCGGCCCGGATGGGCGAGCGATGGCGGGAGGACCTGGCCGGTGACGGCGTCGACGCCACCCGGGTCGACGAGCTCGTCACGGCGTCGCACCACAAGCTGGAGACCGCGCCGGCCCTCGCGTTGGGCTGTCTCACCCAGTCCGGGCTCGACCGCTATCCCGACGAGGCGCGCACCCGCGCCGAGTGGGGAATGGCGCTGCTCTCGCTCGGCGCCGCGATCGAGAACCTGATGCTCGCGGCCGCGCATCTCGGCCTCGCATCGTGCTGGGTGGCCGCGCCCATCTTCTGCCCCGAGGTGGCCCGCGACGCACTGGCGTTGCCCGAGGAGTGGCGCCCCCACGCCCTGGTGCTGCTCGGCTATCCCGACCCCGCCTACACGCCCCCCGCGCGTCTGGCGCTCGACCTCGAGGATCTGCGCACGCGGCGGTGAGCGACTGACAGCGGGTGCTCAACGCCGGCTTCGGAACGGCTCCGTAGCATGACCGGGCAGCATTGGGTGCTCAACGCCGGCTTCGGACAGTCGCCTCCGGCGAACTCGCCGGCTTGTTGAGCACCCACAACTGCCGTCGCCCTGAAGCCGGCGCTGACCGCCCGCACCGTCCGTGCTGCTCGCGTCAGCCTCGCTGCGCGCGGAACCACTCGACGGTGCGGTGCAGGCCGTCCTCGAGGGAGGTCCAGGGCTCCCAGCCGAGGTGGATGGCAGCCCGGCCGGGGTCGAGCGCGGAGCGGAGGAGCTCACCCGCACGCGCCGGCGCGTAGCGAGCGGGGTCGGTGAAGTCGAGCGTGCGGGCCATCAGGTCGAAGAGGCGCTGGACGCTCGTCTCGGTGCCTGTGCCGATGTTCATCGTGAGTCCGCCGCCGCGTTCCGTCGCGCGCACGAAGGCGTCGGCCACGTCGTCCACGTACACGAAGTCACGGGTCTGCTCGCCGTCGCCGAAGATCGGTGGGCGCTCACCGGACAGCAGCTTGCCGGCGAAGATCGCGACCACCCCGGCCTCCCCGTGCGGGTCCTGGCGTGGTCCGTACACGTTGGCCAGCGCGAGCACGGAGTACTCGAGACCGTGGACCTCGCGGTAGTAGTAGAGGTAGTCGCAGACGGCCTTCTTCGACACGCCGTAGGCCGACAACGGGCGCTGGGGATGGCCCTCACGCGTCGGCAGTGATTCCGGGACTCCGTAGAGCGTCCCCCCCGAGCCGGCGAACACCACCTTGCGGGTGCCGGCCTCGAGCGCGCCCTGGAGCACGTGCAACGAGCCGATGATGTTGATCTCGGCGTCAAGGCTCGGGTTGTCCAGCGACACGCGTACCGCGGCCTGGGCTGCGAGGTGGTACACGATCTCGGGCTTGCGGTGCCGGATCAGCTCCGTGATCGCCTTCGACCGGACGTCGAGACGTTGGAAGGTGATCTTGCGGGCTCGCTGGGCGCGCGCATCGGCGAGGTTGGCGAGCGATCCGGTGGAGAGGTCGTCCACGATGTCGACGTCGTAGCCCTCCGCGAGCAGCCGGTCCACGAGCGTGGAGCCGATGAACCCGGCGCCGCCGGTGACGAGCACTCTCACGACGGTCGGTCCGCCGGGATGCGGCCGCCCACGAGCACCGCGCCGGTGGAGACGGCCTCGCCCGCGCCGATCACCGACCCGTCGGTCACGGACGCCCCGGCGCCGACGACGGCACCCGCGCCGACGATCGAGTCGGCCACCCGGGCGCCCGGGTCGAGCCGCGCCCCGTCGTGAAGGACCGTCCGCTCGGCCACGGCGCCCACGTCGACCCGAGCCGCGCCGCCGAGCACCGAGGCGGCCACGGTCGCGGCCGCGCCCACCCCCGCACCGGCACCGAGCAGCACCGGCGGAATGATCGTGGCGTCAGAGGCCACATCCGCGTCGCCCTGCACCCAGAACCTCGGCGCAACCTCTCGCGCCCCCGGTGCCGGCACCGGCCCGAGGCACCCCCCGAGCACGTCCGCGTTCGCCTCGAGGTACTTGGTCACGGTGCCGATGTCGATCCAGTACGCGTCGGTCTCCGCGGCCCAGAGCTGGCCCGACTCCTCGAGCATGCCGGGGAAGGTCTCACGTTCGATCGACACCATCCGGCCCGACGGTATGCGATCGAGCACGCCGGGTTCGAGGACGTAGGTCCCCGTGTTGACCCATTCCCGGTCCCCGGCCGGGTGGCCCGGCCCGGGCTTCTCGATGAACGCGTGCACCATGCCGTCGGGGGTGTGACGCACCACGCCGAACGCCGAGGGATCGGCGACCGCGGTGAGGGCAATGGTGGCCTGGGCGCCGTGGGCGGCATGCCACGAGACGAGCTCGCCCACGTCGATCGTGGTGAGCACGTCACCGTTGCAGACCACGAACGGCTCGCGGATGCCCACGACGTTCGCCGCGGCGCGCACCGCCCCCGCGGTGCCGAGCGGCCGATCCTCCACCGCGTAGTGGAGCCGGAGCGCCCCGAAGCGACGATCGGGGAATCGGGCCACGAAGGGATCGGCCAGGTAGCCGAGCGCCAGGACCACCTCGTCGATCCCCGCGCTGGCCAGCCACGCGAGCTGACGCTCCAAGAAGGGCTGGTTGGCGATCGGGAGCAGCGACTTCGGCGTGGTCGCGGTGAGCGGTCGGAGGCGGGTGCCCTCGCCCCCCACGAGCACGACCGCCCTCACGGAGTGCTGGTGGGGGTGGTGCTGCCCGAGGAAGACGGGGTGGTGGCGCCGGGCACCGACGTCGTCGTGGCGATCGGGCTCTGGCCGGGGTTGCCCTGCTGGGTGGGCGCGCACCCGCGCTTGCTCGCCGCTTCGGGCGTCACGCCCTTCTGGTCCACGTCGGGCCGATCACCGGCGTTGGGCGGCACCGGGATCTTCTCGTCCCGGGGCAAGAAGGCGAGCGCGATCACATCCTGGTCGCGGATCTTGTAGTCGGACGGGTCGCCGGAGCGCACCTTGCAGTCGACCGCCCACTTCACGACGCCGCGGCGGCCCTCGAACTCGGTGCCCGCGGGGCACCGGTCGCCGTCGGCCCACTCGATGCGTTCCGGATCGGCGGCGAGACCGACCCACAGCGTCAGCTCGTCCTCCGCCGCCGTCCACCCGCCGTTGGCCAGGAAGCGCCCGAGCGTCGCCTTGTTGCCCGACTCGGAGCGGAAGAACGGGTGCACGTGGATGTAGCCGTCACCGTGGGTGTGGATGCCCGTTTTCGCGAAGGAGCCAGGGGGGGTCTCGAACTCGTCGGGAGGGGCGAGCCACTCGCCGCAGACGTCCACGCCCAGGGCCGCGTGCCAGTGGTCGGTGGGCAGGCCGGTCGCGGGGTCGGCCGGGAGCGGGTGCACACCGGCATTGGTCGGACGCAAGGCGACGATGCCCACCACGCCAGCCACCACGACGAGCGTGATCGCCCCGTAGAACCACTTGGACGTGCCCGACCGCCGCGGCTTGCGGTAGCGGGCGCGGAGCTGGGCGCGGGAGTAGCGATTTCGCGATCTCGCCATAGCCGTATGCAGGCTACTCGTCCGGTGCGCGCCGAACCGGCGCGGCCGCTCGGCTTGGCCGCCGGCGCGACGACAGCGCGCGGCACGAGCAGAGGATGGTGGCCCGGAGGGCAAGGAAGGCCGCGGCCGGCGCGAGGAGCATCCGGCGCGCACCCCGGTAGCGCTTGCGCGCGAAGCGGAGCCATGAGCGGTGATGCCGGACGATCATCTTGTACGGGTGGCGGGCCGTGCTGACACCACCTCGATGCACGACGCGGGCACTCGGCTCGTAGGCCACGCGCCAACCGGCGCCGCGCAGGCGCCAGCACAGGTCCACGTCCTCGACATACATGAAGTACGCGTCGTCGAAGCCGCCGACGGAATCCAGCGCCTCCCGCCGAAGCCACATCGCCGCTCCCGAGACCCAATCGACGTCGCGGGCGACACGCGGATCGGCGTCCAGCTCCCGGTACCGGCCGGTGAACGGGTTCGACCGCCACAGCCCGCCCAGCACGGCGTGGCCGACCGAGTCGACGAGGGACGGAACCCGCCGGGCCGACGGGTACACCGAGCCGTCCTCCTCCATCACCATCGGGCCGAGCGCGCCCAGGTCCGCCTCGGTGTCGAAGCGGGCCAGCGCCGCGGCCGCCGCATCGGGGTCGACCCGGGTGTCGGGATTGCACGCCAGCACGACCGGAGCCTGGGTCACCGCGATGCCGCGATTGGCCCCGCCGCCGTATCCGAGGTTGCTCCCGGGCACGATCACCCGCACCTCGGGATGCGCGGCCTGGAGCTCGCGCGTCGAGCCGTCCGTGGACCCGTTGTCCACCACGACGACGTCCGCGTCACCGGCGCTGCGATCGGCGAGGAGTGAAGTCACGCACGCGGTGAGCAGCGGGCCGGCCTCGTAGTTGACGACGATCCCGGCCCAGCGCACCGAGCTCAGATGCACGGCGGCCCGTTCGCGGCCGGTGGGCCGAGATCCTCGTCGAAGGTCACTGCGGGCGCGGTGGCCACTGCCTCCGTCGACGGCTGGGGCACCAGACTCGGCGTCGTGGTGGTCACACCCTCGGGGACGACGATCGCCTCGAAGTCGGTGCCGAGCACCACCGCCACATCGGCGCCCTTGAGACGCTTGTCCTCGATGAGGCGCGCCGCGGGATCGATGTAGTCCAGGACGGCCTTGCCCTTGTCGAGCTTCCCGGGCCGATATCGAACCTCGGTCTGGCTCACCACGCCCCGGGGATCATTGGCCGTGCCACCACGTTTGAAGCCGAGCCCGGCGAACTCGGTGAGCGTGGCCGCGGCCGCACCGTCTCGTTGCGTGCCGTTCAGCACCCGGAGCTTCACCGTGGCCGGAGCCACGGTGGGCGCGGCCGGCTGATCGGTGAAGGCCATGAGCCTCGCGGCGAGCTGCGATGCCTCGGGCTCCTGCAGGTGCAGCACCGACAGCGCGCCCTCGGTACCGAGGGTGGACGGCATCGTCTGGAACTCCAGCGCGCTGGTGTCGTCAGGGTTGACCGTGCGCAACGCCTGGGCGAGATCCAGGAGATCGCCCTTGTCGAGCGCGTCGTCGATGGTGAGGTTCTCGAAGATGCGGTCCGCGATCTTGTCGGCGGTCAGGATGTTGTCGAGGCTCTTCCGGACCGCGATGCCGGCCAGCTCGCGAATGAAGTCCTGCTGACGCTTGATCCGTCCCAGGTCCGAGGTGGCGTCGGCGTTGAGCCACCGGTCGAGGGGAACGCTGTAGTACTTGAGTGAGCGCGCACGCGTGTACTGGAGGGCTTGGGCTCCGTAGAGCTTGTTGCATCCGGCCTTGGGGATTAGCAGGCCGGAGAACCCGTCCATCGCGGGGTAGGGGAAGTACACGGGCACGGTTCCGACCGCGTCCACGATCTGCTGGAAGCTCTTGAAGTTGATCTCGACGTAGTGGTTGATCTCGATGCCGAAGTTCACGGCGAGGGTCTCGATGACCTTGTCGGGGCCCTCGTTGAACGCCCCGTTGATCTTGGCCTCGCCCATCCCCGGGATGGTCACCCACAGGTCACGCGGGAACGACACCACGAGCGTGCGCTTGGCCTCCGGCTCTACGTGCCAGACCATCAGGGTGTCGGACCGTTGCCCACCGGCGTCGGACTGGGTTCCGAACTCCCCCACGTCCTCGAGCGACTCCACGAAGGACCGGGTGTCAGAGCCGATCACCAGGAAGTTGGCACCTTCGGGCGGAGCCTCGGCCGTGGTGACGTTGATCCTGACTGCCTTGTCGATCTTGGAATCGACGCGCAGGTTGACGGCCACGACCCCACCCACCATGAGCACGGTGGAGAGGCCGAGCGCGATCCCAAACCGCCCCGCCAGGGCGCGCAACGGTGACCGACGAGATGTCATGAGCCCTCCAATGGTATCGGCAGGGGTCGGCCGCTGACCTACCCTCCCCAACGTGGCGTCCACGCTGCCGGTTCCGCTCGCTGCCGCCCGGGCTCGCTCACTGCCCATCCCCGAGGCGGCCACCCACCCCGTAGTGGTGCGCGCCGGGTGCGCCACGGTGGTGGCGGCCGAGCCCGCCGAGGTCGTCTCCGCGCACGGTGACGAGGCGCTCGAGATCCTCGACCGCCTCGACGGCTGGTGGGCGGGGTTCCTCGCCTACGACCTCGGGCGGTCCGTGGAGCGTGTCCACCCTCACCACCGCCCCGGGCCTCACCAGCATCCCGGGCCTCACCACCGCCCCGGACCCCGCGACGCGCTCCCCGACCTGCTGCTCGCCCGTTACGACGCGCGTCTCGTGCTCGACGACGACCCGTCCGGGCCAGCCCGATTCGAGGGGCGCGCGGGCGCGATCCGACGGCTCGAACGGCGACTCGAATCGGCGCGCAGGCCGCGCGCGCCGCGTGAGCTCCGCATGCTGGGCTCCCCCCGGTCGAGCGCGACCCGGGCCGAGTTCGAAGCCGGCGTGCGCGCCATCGTCGCGCTGATCGAGGCCGGTGACTGCTACCAGGTCAACCTCACCCGTCAACTGGGCTGGGATCTCGAGTGTGATCCCGTGGACCTCGCCCATGCGGTGCGCGCGGCCAATCCCGCTCCCCACGAATCGCTGCTCGTGCTCCCCCGCTCAGGCGCACCATCGGTAGCGATCGTGTCGGCGTCGCCGGAGCGATACCTGTCCTGGCAGGGCGACCGCGTGGAGACCCGGCCGATCAAGGGCACGCATCGTGACGCGGCATCGTTGCTCGCCAGCGCGAAGGACGCGGCCGAGCACGTCATGATCGTCGACCTCGCCCGCAACGACCTCGGGCGGGTGTGCGAGTACGGCAGCGTGGCCGTCGAGGCGCTCGAGGCGCTCGAACGCCACCCCGGCCTGTTCCATCTCGTGAGCACGGTGCGCGGGCGGCTCCGGCCCGGGACCGGTCTCGGCGACCTCGTGCGGGCGACGTTCCCCGCGGCGTCGATCACCGGCGCGCCCAAGCCGCGTGTGCTCCAGGCGATCGAGGATCTCGAGGCATGCCGGCGGGGCGTGTACTGCGGCGCGGTCGGCTGGATCGACGCCGATCGGGGCACGGGCGACCTGTCGTTGGCCATCCGCACGTTCGCGATCCACGACGGGGCGACCAGGCTCGGGGTGGGCGCGGGGATCGTCGCCGATTCCGACCCCGCGACGGAGTGGGACGAGACCGAGCTCAAGGTGGCGCGTCTCCTCGGCGCGCTCGGCCACGAGGTACCGGGTGGGAACCTCGACATCGGTCGCGACGCCGCGAGGCGTCAGCGCCAGGGGCGGCGCGCGCGGCCCCGTCCCGCGCGGGTCGTGGGGCCCGACGCCCTAGGTGCTCACGCCGGCCCGTGAGCGGCTACCTCTGGCTCGACGGCGCCCTGGTGGAGGAGGCGCACGCTCGCGTGTCGCCCGTCGACCACGGCCTGCTCGTCGGCGACGGCGTGTTCGAGACGCTGCGGATCTACGACGGCGAGCCGTTCGCCTGGACCCGCCACTACGAGCGGCTCTGCCACTCGGCGGCAGGGCTGGACCTCGCGGTTCCGGACGCAACGGCGCTGCGCGCGGCCACAGACGAGGTGCTCACGGCCAACGCGGTGCGCACCGGGCGGCTGCGCATCACCGTGACCGGCGGCCCCGCGCCGCTGGGGTCCGAGCGCGGCGACGCAACGCCCACGGTGATCGTCGCCACCTCGGCGCTGGGTCCGGGACGGTCCCGCGAGACGGTGGTCACGGTGCCGTGGCGGCGCAACGAGCGGGGCGCCACCACGGGGCTCAAGACCACGTCGTACGCCGAGAACGTGCGGGCGCTGGCCTTCGCACGCGCCCACGGCGCCACGGAGGCGATCTTCGCCAACACGCGCGACGAGCTGTGCGAGGCAACGGGTTCCAACGTCTTCGTGGTCGTCGACGGTATGGCGGAGACGCCTCCGGCCGAGGCCGGATGCCTGCTCGGCGTGACCCGTGCCCTCGTGCTCGAGCTCTGCGCGCGCGAGGGAATCCGCGCGCGCGAGACCCCGCTCCTGCTCGGCGTGCTGGCCGATGCCGACGAGGTGTTCCTCACGTCCACGACGCGCGAGGTGCAGCCGGTGGGGCGCGCCGACGAGCGGGTGATCACGCCGGCGCCGGGGCCGGTCACGGCGCGCATCGCCGCCGCGTTCCGTGCCCTCGTCGCCGCCGACATCGACCCCTGATCGCCGGGTTGCACCGGGTTGCGCTGGGTGGCGCCGGGTGGGGCCGGTGGCGCTCGGCGCGCCCGAGCGCGATCAGCCTGTGCGCAGATGCACGACGTCGCCGGCGCTCACGACGACCGCGTCAGGCTGGGAGCCGGGCTCGGAGCTGGTCGCGGCCGGGACGACCACGAGATCGCCCCGCTCGTCGATGTCCACGGCCCGTCCCTGCACCGCGCCCCCCGATCGCGACACGCGCACGTCGCGCCCGAGGGTGACGAGGTCGCGTCGGTAGCGTTGGGTGACGGTGTCGAGGTCCTCGAGCTCGCGCCCGAGGTGGGCGAGGAAGGCCCCCAGCAGGTCGTCCCGGTCGATGGCGCGACCCGATTCCAGGTTGCAGGCGGTGGCCGTGCCGGCCAGCTCGCCGGGGAGCTCGTGCCACTCCACGTTGCAACCCACCCCCACCACCACGGCGGCCGGGGTGGTGGGGGTGGCATCCCCCCCGGTCAGCCGGGCCGTGCCCTCGCCGGGCGTAGATCCAGGAGAGTCGGTCTCGGCGAGCACCCCGGCCAGCTTCCGCTCGCCCACCACCACGTCGTTGGGCCACTTGAGCCCCGCTCGGAACCCGGCGACCTCCTCGACCGCGCCCACCAGCGCCAAGGCTGCGGCCAGCGTGACCAGGTGCCGGCGATCAGCCGGCACCCGGGGCCGGAGCAGCACCGACACGAGCAGCGACGAACCGGGCGGCGCGAGCCAAGAGCGCTCGAGGCGCCCGCGCCCGGCTCGCTGATGGTCGGCCACCACGACCGTGCCCTCGGGCGCGCCGGCGCGGGCCTCGTCGAGCAGGTACTGGTTGGTGGAATCCAGCTCCGCGAACCTCCGGATCGCCCATGCCGGTGTCGCCGCCGGTGTCGCCGCCGGTGTCGCCATCGCCGCTCGATCCCTACTCGGACCCCGGGCCCGCCCTGGGCCCCCGCGCTGATCGTGACTCGCTCGTAGGATACGACGTCCCTTCGCGCCGATCCGAGGAGCCGGGTGCTCGCCAAGATCCTCATCGCCAACCGGGGCGAGATCGCGGTCCGGGTCATGCGCACCTGCCGGGAGCTGGGCATCGCGACGGTGGCCGTGTACTCCGAGGAGGACCGGGGCGCCGCGCACGTGCGCTACGCCGACGAGGCCTACGCGCTCGGGGGCCAGACCCCGGCCGAGAGCTACCTCCAGGTGGACGTCATCCTCGACGCGCTGGCGCGCAGCGGCGCCGACGGCCTGCACCCGGGCTACGGCTTCTTCGCCGAGAACGCTGACTTCGCTCGGGCGGTGGGCACGGCCGGCGTGGTCTGGATCGGGCCACCCCCGGAAGCGATCGAGGTGATGGGCGACAAGATCTCCTCCCGCCGGGCGGCCAAGGCTGCGGGGGTGGACTCGGTCCCCGGCACCCTGGAGCCGGTCACCGGTCCCGACGAGGTGGTCGCCTTCGGGGAGGCCAACGGCTGGCCCGTGGCCATCAAGGCGGCCTACGGCGGCGGGGGCAAGGGCCTCAAGGTGGTGCAGTCCCCGGCGGAGGTGCCCGAGGCGCTCAAATCGGTGGCCCGCGAGGCCACCGCCTACTTCGGACGTCCCGAGGCGTACCTCGAGCGGTACCTCGCCCGTCCTCGCCACATCGAGATCCAGGTGTTCTGCGACACGCACGGCAACGCCGTCTGGCTCGGCGAGCGCGACTGCTCCACCCAGCGCCGGCACCAGAAGCTGATCGAGGAATCGCCCGCGCCACTGCTCGACGACACGATGCGCGCGGCGATGGGCCGCGCCGCGGTGAAGGTCGCCAAGGGGTGCGGCTACGTGAACGCGGGCACCGTCGAGATGCTCGTGGAGGATGGGAGCTTCTGGTTCCTGGAGATGAACACCCGTCTCCAGGTGGAGCACTCCGTGACCGAGATGGTGACGGGACTCGACCTGGTGGCCGAGCAGATCGGTGTGGCATCGGGTGAACCACTGTCGTTCACCCAGAAGTCGGTGACGCGCCGCGGCCACTCGATCGAGTGCCGGATCAACGCCGAGGACCCGGCGCGCGGCTTCCTCCCGTCCCCGGGCACGATCACCCGACTCCGGGTGCCGAGCGGCCCGGGCGTCCGCTGGGACGGCGGCTACGAGGAAGGCGACACGGTCTCGCAGTACTACGACGATCTCGTCGGCAAGCTCGTGGTGTGGGGCGTGGACCGCGCCCAGGCTCGCCGACGCGCGCTGCGGGCCCTCGGGGAGCTCGAGGTCGAAGGCGTACACACCACGATCCCCGCGCACCAGGCCGTGCTCGCGCATCCCGACTTCGTCGAGGGGGGCCACTCCACGCGCTGGGTCGAAGAGGACCTCGACGTGGCGGCGCTGGGCTCACCCACTCCCAACCCCGTGGTCGTCGAGATGGGACCAGGCGCGGTGGAACGCACCATCCCCGTGGAGGTGGACGGCAAGCACTTCACGGTGAGGCTGTGGCTCCCCGAGGGCACGGGCGCGGGAGCGGCCGGCGGGGCGGCCACGCCACCCGCGCGCCGGGCGACGCGGCCCC
>CAZCYE010000028.1:0-15165 GCA_964502775.1 uncultured Bifidobacteriaceae bacterium
CAGGCGCGGTTTCGGCGCCTGGCCCGCCTCGCGCATCCCGACCACGGCGCGGCCGGGCTCGGTGCCGCCGAGCGCCTCGCCGAGCTCGCCGAGGCCCGTGCGGTCATCTTGAGCGTGCTCGCCGCGCCCGGATCGGCCGCGGGGACGCGCACCGGGTAGGTTGCGCGGCCGTGCCCGACGCTTCCCCAACCGGTTCCGTGCCTCCGGCCCGGCACGTGACCGTGACCGGCGCGGCCGGCCAGATCGGCTACGCCTTGGTGCACCGGATCGCCTCCGGTCAGCTCCTCGGTCCCGACCAGCCGGTGGTGCTGCGCCTGCTCGAGATCGAGCCCGCCCTGCCCGCGCTCGAGGGTGTGGTGATGGAGCTGGAGGACGGCGCCCATCCCCTGTTGGCCGGGGTCGTGGCCACCAGCGACGCCGGAGTCGCGTTCGACGGGGCGTCGTGGTGCCTGCTCGTCGGCTCGATCCCCCGCAAGGCGGGCATGGAGCGTCGCGAGCTGCTGAGCGTGAACGGCAAGATCTTCGAGCCCCAGGGCAAGGCCATCAACGCCCACGCCGCTGCCGACGTGCGCGTGCTCGTGGTGGGCAACCCGTGCAACACCAACTGCCTCATCGCCCGCAGTCACGCTCCGGACGTCCCGGTCCAGCGTTGGTTCGCGATGATGCGCCTTGACGAGAACCGGGCCAAGACCCAGCTGGCGCGCAAGGCCGCGGCGGCGACGCGTGACGTGACCAACATGGCGATCTGGGGCAACCACTCGTCCACGCAGTTCCCCGACTTCGCCCACGCGCGCATCGGCGGCCGCCCGGTGCCCGAGGTGATCACCGACGAGGCCTGGTTGCGCGGGCCGTTCATCGAGACCGTGCAGCAACGCGGCGCAGCGGTGATCGCGGCGCGGGGGGCATCGTCGGCGGCGTCCGCGGCGCACGCGGTGATCGACGCCGTGAACAGCGTGTGGCGCCCAACCCCCGAGGGCGATTGGCATTCGCTCGCGGTGGCGAGCCGGGGCGAGTACGGCATCCCCGAAGGGCTCCAGTTCGGCTTCCCCGTGCGCAGCGACGGCACCGCCTGGTCCGTGGTGGAGGGCCTCACGCACGACGAGTTCGCCCAGGAGCGGATCCGCGTGACGACGCAGGAGCTGCTCGAGGAGCGCCAGGAGGTCGCCGACCTCCTGGGCTCCTAACGGGCCGCGCGCCTACGCGTCGATCGTCGCGAGCCAGTCGCCCATCGCCGACACGAGCCGGGCCGGGCTCTCGAGCTGGGGCGCGTGGCCGATGCCGTCGAGAAGCTCGATGGCGATCCCGTGCTCCTCGGCGGCGCGGCGCGCCGCCTCGACGGGTACGAGACGGTCCTCGATGCCGTGGACGAGCAGCGTGGGACACCGCCGCGCCGCGCGCGCGAGATCGTCGCCGTGATCCCGCGTCAGGTAGATGCACAGCGACCGTGCCGCGTCGGCGTACGCGGCGGCAGCCTCGGGCCACTCCACCCGCTCGGCGCAGAGCTCGACCATGCGGCGGCGCAGATCGGGGTCCAGGGCATCCACCCGGGCGAGCACCACCGCGAGGCTCTCGTCCACGAGGCGCTCGGGGCCGAGTCGACGCGCCCGGGCCCGCACGAACCATGCCCCGACGATCGGTACGACCAGCGGGGCCAGCCAGGCCACGCGCCGCCAGTCCTCCATTGTCGGCTTGGGATGGCGCACCGCGGGGTCCACGAGCACGAGAGCGTCCACGAGCTCGGGCCGTTGCGCGGCTACCTGGGTGGCGATCACGCCGCCCATCGAGTTGCCGACCAGCACCGCCGGGCCTCGCTGGGAGAGCACCTCGGTCACGAGGCGCGCCTGGGTCTCGAGCGTGGCCGTGCGCCCGGGGGCGCGGGTGCGGCCGAAGCCCACGAGGTCGACCGCCACGACCGCGGCGTCGAGGCGGGCGGCGAGGGGCTCACCGATCGGCTCCCACGACAGCGTGTGCGCGCCGAGCCCGTGGACCAGGAGCACCGTGCGGTCGGCCGCGGGTCGTCCCCACTCCACGGCGTGGACGCGCACGCCGTCGACGTCGATCCAGCCTGCTCGTCCGGTGGTCACCGCCGCGAGCCTAGAGGTCGGCACCCGCGAGACTGGAAGCCGTGGCCCGAGAGCGAGACACCGGTACCGGCGTTGCCCTAGAGCGCCCGCAGCCGCCCGGCGCGGAGGAATCGTGGCATGAGTGCTGGTCGTTCGACTTCGCCCAGCGTGACGGCCTCGGCGGGTTCGTTCGCCTCGTGACGTTCCCGAATGCGGGGCGTGCTTGGTGCTGGGTCTACGTGATCAGTCCCGAGCACGGGCTCGTGGTGGTGCGCGACCACCACGTTGTGCTTCCGAGACGCGCGGGATCACTCGAGATCCGAGCCGAGGCGCTCTGGGCCGAGCTGGTGTGCGAGACGCCGATGGAGCACTGGGGCATCGGTGTGGAGGCGTTCGGTGTGGCACTCGATGATCCGCTCGACGGGTACCGCGGCGAGATCGGCACGCGTGTCGCCGTGGGTCTCGACCTCGAGTGGGTGCTCGACGCGCTGCCGGCAACCGAGCGAGACGCCTACGAGCAGCCGGGGCGCGTGCAGGGCGACGTGCTGATCGGGACCGATCGCATCGCCTTCGACGGCTTCGGGCTCCGCACGCATGCCTGGGGCGACCACCGGTGGTGGTCCCACGACGGCCACCGCGTGCGCGTGGGACTCGACGACCTTGCGTTGAGCGTGCGCACCGAAAGTGGACCGGGCGCAGGAGGCGCACGGGCATGGCAGTGGCGCCCCGGCGCGGCAGCCGAGGCGGTCGCGGTGCGATCGTCGCGAGTGTCGATGGGCGACGACGGCTTCCCGACCGAGGAGCACCTCCAGGTGGGCGAGACGCTCGCGTTGGTGCTGGATGTCCGGAGTGTGGCGGCGGTGCCGCTCGATCCCGGCGGTGTGCCCGTGGCTGGGCTCGTGCGGGCGCTGTGCGCCGTCGAGAGTGCCGATGGCCGGCGCGGGGCAGGATGGGCCGAGTGGTGTCACCCGGGTGACCCGAGCCGGGACCGCTCGGTCTAGGCGACGGCGCCTGGGGTCCCGTCGTCGGTGACCACTGGGAGCCCCGCGCCCGCCCAGGCCTGCATTCCCCCGGCCACGTTCTTGGCGTCGTAGCCCGCGCTGCCGAGCGCGGCGGTCACCCTCGCCGAGCGGCCCCCCGAGCGGCACACCACGAGGATCTCGGTATCGGCGGGAAGCTCGCCGTGGCGGGCCTCGATCTCGCCCATGGGGATCCAGACCGCGTCCGGTGTGTGGCCCGCGTGCCACTCGTCGGGCTCGCGCACGTCGAGGAGCACCGCGCCGGCCTGGAGGCGGCCGCTCGCCTCCGATACATCGACCTGGGGCACATCCGGTGCGGGGGAACTCATGGACGGACCTCCCTGTTGTGAACGGCTCGCTGCGAGGAGCGAGCGAACGCTCGCGGGCCGGGTACCCCGGCCCGTAGTGAGCGAGCCATCAAGTCAGGTACCTGCCTCGCGGTCGCTCGCCTCTGCCTTCCAGGCGCCGTAGCCGCCGAGCAGATCCGAGACGTCGGTGAACCCGCGCGCCGTGAGCACGCTGGCGGCCACGGCCGAGCGCGAGCCCCCGGCGCAGTACACGACCGTGGGGGTGTGCGGGTCGAGCTGGTCGATGGCCGCCACCAGGTGCGGGAGCGGCGTGGGCAATGCGCCCGGGATCATGCCCAGTTCGGTCTCCGACGGGTTGCGCACGTCGAGCACCTGGAGCTCGGTCAGATCGGCGCGCCGTCGCTCGAGCTCGTGGGTCGTGAGCCGTGAGGACCGCACCACGGACTCGGGATGGTCGGCCAGCGCCACCAGCGGCTCGTCGAGACGGCCGATGACGCGGTCGAAGCCGATGCGCGCCAGGCGCACCTGCGCCTCGACCTCGTGTCCCGGGTCGCTCACGATCACGATGCGGTCCTGGGGGTCGAGCATGTCCCCGGCCCATTCGGCGAAGCGGCCCTGAAGGCTCACGTTGATCGAGCCGCGCAGGTGGCCGCCGGCAAACGTCATCGGATCACGCGTGTCGAGCACCACCGCGCCATCGGCCACAGCCCCCACCACTTCGTCGAACGAGAGCGCCGCCGGCACCGCGTCTTCGTCGAGCACGGGTCGTTCCTCGCGGTTGCGCTGCGCGTCGAACGAGAAGTATCCCGGGCGGGTGGGCTGGCCCTCGGTCACGAGGGTGACGAACCGGGATTCGTCCATCGGCTGGAGGGCGTAGTTGAGACGGCGCTGCTCCCCGATCGTGGACTGCGTCTCGGTCGACAGCTGCTTGCCGCACGCCGACCCCGCGCCGTGCGCGGGGAACACCCGTGTCTCGTCGGGGAGCACGAGCAGCTGCTCTCGCAGCGACCGGTGCAGCTGGCGAGCGAGGTCTTCGGCCGTGTACCCCGCGCTGGCGAGGAGGTCCGGACGGCCCACGTCACCGATGAACAGTGTGTCGCCGGTCAGCACCGCATACGGCGTCGAATCGTCGGCGTGCTCGTACACCACCAGGCTGATCGATTCCGGTGTGTGCCCCGGTGTAGCGCGCACCTCGAGCACCACGTCGCCGAGCACCAGGCGCTGACCGTGCTCCAGTCGATCGATCTCGTACTCCACGTTGTCGATCGCCGCGCCGTAGGAGATGACGGCCTTCGTGGCGCCAGCGAGCTCGAGGTGGCCACTGAGGAAGTCCGCGTGCACATGGGTCTCGATGACGCGCTCGATCTCGAGATGCTGGTCGCGCGCGTCACGCAGGTACTGGGCGACATCGCGCTGGGGGTCCACCACCACGGCGCGTCCCGTCGACTCGTCGCCCACGAGGTACGACGCGTGCGAGAGGCACTCCAGGTAGTACTGGGTGAAGATCATCGGTCGCCTCCTGGCGCAATCATTCCCTTTGGGGTGATCGCGCGGCGATTCCGGCGATTTCCGAGGTTCCGAGGCTCAAGTTTCGGCCCCCCCGCTGCCGAAGGCCAAGGGGGAGGGGCACGATCCCTCGAGGGGACGATGAGCAACTCAGGTTTCGGGCCGCAGGCAAGTCGCCGGGGTGGTGCGCGCCGGAGCTGGGCGCTCGCGTTGCTCGTGGTCGCGGCGGTGTGGGTGGGTGCCGCGGTCCTTGCCGCGCCGCCCGCGGCTGCCGGCCGGGGTGGCGACTGGGGCGGCGACCGGTCCGGTGTGGGTGGCCGGGGCCAGCAGGGCGAGCAAGGTGAGCAAGGGCGACAGGGTGGCGCGCGCTGGCGCCCAGTGGGCGGCCAGGGCGGCCAGGGCGGGAACGTCGGGCGGGATGGTGGTGACCCCGGTACCGGGTGGGCCAACACGACTCCGCCGGTATCAGAACCGTGGACGGATGGTCACGATCACGGTCGCGACAAGGGCCGGGACCACGGCGGGAACGGTCACGGTCGCGACAAGGGCCGGGACCACGGCGGGGACGACGACGGGGACGACGACGGGGACGACGACGACTCCGGGGTCGGGGGTGCGGCGGTGCCGGATGTCGGTGGGGCGAGTGCCAGCGTCGCGCCGCCCGCACCGGTCGTGGTCACGCCGGTGGCCCCACCGCGCGCGGCCGTCACGCCGCTCACGCCGGTTCCCCAGGCGTTGCCGCCCGAACCGGTCTCGCCGGTGGCGGCCGTTCCCTTCGAAGAGACAGGCGTGGACCACGCGCTGCGCACGGTGCGCGACCACGTGCCGCTGTTCGTCGTGGCGGCCATCGTGCTGCTGTTCCTGGCCTTGCAGGGGCGGTTCGACCGGCGTGACCCGCGCCTCGTGCGCGCGCCGGTCGACGACGAGCTGGAGTTCTCGGAGCCGTCGTGAACGTCCCGGGGCTGTCCGACGCCCACGCCGGACTGCGCGATCGCCTGGCGGTGCTCCAGGTGATGCGCGGCCTGCTCCCCCTCGTCGTGCTCACCCTCCCGCCCCTGGTCGGCACGCAGCAGGTTCCGGTGGTGCTCCCGGTGGCGTACGGCATCGTGGTGGGTGCGGCCGAGCTCGCCCGGCGCCGCTCACCCCAGCTCGCGGCCAAGTTGCTCTCCGCGATGGTGCTCGTCGACGGCGCGTTCCTCGCCCTCGCGCTGCTGACCACTGGCGGACCCAACAGCCCACTGTTGTTCCTCGCCTTTCTCCACGTCGTGGCCGCGACGCTGCTGGCCTCGCCGCGGGTGGGCCTCAAGTTGGCCATCTGGTGCTCCCTCGTACTGTTCCTCGGCCGAGCGGCCGCCAACGCCGGGGTCGTCGACATCGCCGTGCACGGCCGCGACGCGGCCGCGGCCGCGAGTGCGCTCGCGCTCGTGTTGTTCGCCGTGGGCGCGACCGCGTTCCAGGCCGTCAACGAGCGCGCCCTGCGCCTCAGCGGCCATGAGCTCGCCGCGCTCGTGACATTGGGGGAGCAGCTGGAGCTGGCGCGCACGTCCCCCGAGGTGCTCGACGTCCTCACCCGGCATCTCCGGGAGGTGCTGGGATTCGCCCGGGTCGCGGTGCTCGCCCGCGACGGCGACGCGTGGATCCTCGTGGGTGACGGGAACGCGCCCGGCCCGGTGAGCGGGTCGCCCGGCGTCACCGCCACCGAGGTGCTCAGCACGGGTGAGCACCGCCTGGTCAAGAGTCTCGATGCCGGGATCCTCGAGCGGGTCCTGCCGGGCGCGCGCAACGTGGTGCTGACCGTGCTCGCCGGTGACGGCGAGGCGTTGGGTGTGGTGGCTGCCGAGTGGGGCCGGGGCGTCGGTGCCCGCATCCCCTCGCTCACCGTGGCGGCCGTCGTGCAGTCGGTGGCCCACGCCGCGCTCGCGCTACGCAATGCGCACCTGCTGGACGAGGTGGGTCGCCGCGCGACCCGCGATGCCGTGACCGGGCTGGCCAACCGGCGCCTCTTCGACGAGACCCTCACGCTCGAGTCGGGTCGCCACGAGCGTACGGGTGCACCCCTCACGCTGGTGGTGCTCGACATCGACCAGTTCAAGCGCGTGAACGACTCGCTGGGGCACCTCGTCGGCGACGCGGTGCTGCGCGAGGTCGGAGCAGCGTTGGCGGCGAACACGAAGTCATTCGACCTGCCCGCGCGTTTCGGCGGCGACGAGTTCGCGGTGCTCCTCCCCGGTTGCAGTGCCGACGACGCGCTCGCGGTCGCCGAACGGCTACGGGCGCGCGCCGGTGACGGGGTCACCGCCGCCGCGGTGACGATGAGCGCCGGTGTGGCCACGATGCCGGACGACGCCACGGCCGTGGACCGGCTCGTGGGGGCGGCCGACGCGGCGCTCTATGCCGCCAAGCGCGCGGGTCGAGCCCGGGTGTGTGGACCCCGGACCCGGGCCGGCAGCTGACCGGCCGGGTATCCCGGCGAGGAGCGAGCGCGACCGGAACGTAGTGTGCGCGGGTGATGGCGCCCGCGCCGATCGCCCGGGACGACGCGTCGATCCTGCATGCCGACCTCGACGCCTTCTACGCCTCGGTGGAGCAGCTCGACGACCCGGCGTTGCGAGGTCGACCCGTCGTGGTGGGCGGCCTCGGCCCCCGAGGGGTGGTCGCGGCCGCGAGCTACGAAGCCCGGCGCTTCGGCGTGCACTCCGCCCAGCCCATGGCTCGCGCCCGGAGGGCGTGCCCCGACGGGGTGTTCCTCCCGCCGCGCTTCGAGCGCTACGGCGCCCTGAGCCGCACGTTCCTGGAGGTCCTGCGTCGGTTCACCCCGCTCGTGGAGCCGCTCGCGCTCGACGAGGCCTTCCTCGACGTGCACGGTGCGCGGCGCTCGCGAGGCCGTGGCGTCGAGATCGCCGGCGAGATCCGTCGCGACGTTCGCGCCCAGACCGGGCTCGCCGTCTCGGTCGGTGCCGCGACCACCAAGCTCATGGCCAAGCTCGCGAGCGACCTGGCCAAGCCCGATGGATTCCTCGTGGTCGAGCCCGGCCACGAGCTGGCGCTGCTCCACCCGTTGCCCGTCGACCGACTGTTCGGCGTGGGTCCCGCGACCCGGGCCCAGCTGGAGCGCCTCGGGCTGCACAGCGTCGGTGACCTGGCCCGAGCCCCCGCGGCGACGCTCGTCGCGGCGCTGGGCACCAACCGGGCCGCGCAGCTCCAAGCCCTGGCTCAGAACCGTGACGACCGTGCCGTGGAGCCCGAGCACGAGCGCAAGTCGTTGGGCCACGAGGAGACGTTCCCCCGCGACGTTGCCGACCCCGACGAGCTCGCGCGCGTCGTCACGCGGATGGCGGACCGGGTGGGCACGCGACTGCGCGCCGAGCACACCGCTGCTCGCACGGTGCAGCTCAAAGTGCGCTTCGCCGACTTTCGGACGATCACGCGGTCACGCACGCTCCCTGCGCCCACCGACCGCGGCCAGCTCATCGGGGCCACCGCGCGGGAGCTGCTCGCGGCCGTGGACCTGGCCGAGGGCGTGCGCCTCGTGGGGGTCACGGCCCAGAAGCTCAGCGTCGGTGCGACCGACCCCAGCGCGCTCTTCGAAGCCGGATCGGCCGACGCGCGCCACGCCGCGCTCGAGGAGACCGTCGATGCGCTCCGGGCCCGGTTCGGCCCCGACGCGTTGCTCGGCGCCTACCGTCCTCGGGGCGAACCGGAGCCCGAGTAGCTCAGTGACGGCGCACGGCATGGGCGACGGCCCGGGCGTCTCACGCAGCGTGGTGCTAGGCATGGGATCCGGAGCACATCGCCCAGAACACATCGCCCAGAGCACATCGCGTGGAGGGAGGTGCCATGGTGAAGGTCATCCACTGCGACGAAGTCGTCCCGGAGTCGGGGTGCTCGCACACCGTTCGGGGCGCCACCGAGGAGGAGGCGCTGCGTAACGCGGCCGAGCACGCCAAGGAGCACGGGATCACCGAGGTGACGCCCGAGCTCATGGAGAAGGTGAAGGCCGCCATGCGAGACGAGGAATAGACCTCAGCCCGATCGCATACGGCGGAGACGACTGTTTGAAGCCGGCGCTGACCGTCCGCGTTCCTCAGGCCGCGTCGACGTGGGCGACGCGCCAGGCGGCCGTCGCCACGTCGAGCTCCACATGGCGCTCGATGGTGGTGACCGTGAGGAGGAGCTCGCGCGCCAGGTGGCTCCCCGGCATGAGCTGGAGGAACGTGTCGGCTCGCGCGCGCCAGAACGCGAGCTGCTCCGCCGGCGGCGCGGTGAAGCGGGCGAGGGCGATGCTGCCGTTGCGGCGCAGCTCGTCCACGAGGGTCTGGGCCTCGCGGAGCGCGTGGGCGGCGAGCACGCGCACCACCGGACGGTCGGCCCGGGCGACGCGTTCGAGCGTGGCGGCCAGATGGTCGCGACGCGCGACAACCGGAGCCTGGTCGCCGCCGCCGGCCTCGACGTCGGCGCAGCTCGCCACCAGGCGGCAGGTCTTCTTCCCCACGGCGGCGCGCAGCTCGGCGCGGGGCACGTCGTTCCCGCCGAGCGCGTCGAGCAGCATGGCGGCGATGGCCTCTCGCTCGGAGCCGCCGTCCTCGAGCACCAGTGACGCGGTGCCGAGCACCTGGGCCGCGGACAGGCCACCCCCTCGCCGCTGGCGGCGACCGTGGCGCTGCGCGGCCCACACCGCGGCCTTGAAGAAGCGCTTCGAGATCCGGAGCTCGTGAGGTGCGCCGTTGTCCGCCACGACGCGGAACCTAGCCAGGCGCAACGCCGGATCGGTGGATGTCCTGGTTCCACGTGCCGGCCGCGCCCGGCATCGGCCGGACGACGCCGCTCAACGCGCGCGGCGGCGCAGGGCCGGTTCGAGCCCGGGGTGGGTGATCCAGACGTCCTGGAAGTCGACGTTGGTGCCCGGGGCCACGATCTCGTCGATGCGGTCGAGATGCTCGACCGACAACGTCACGTCCGCCGCCGCGAGGACGTCGTCGAGGTGCTCCATGGTGCGAGGTCCGATGATGGAGGCCGTCACGACCGGATGCTCGAGCACCCACGCGCTCGCGAGATGCGTGAGCGACAGCCCGGCGTCGCCGGCCACCCCGATCAGCTCCTCCACGAGGTCGAGCTTGGTCTGGTTGATCGGACGGTCCAGGTCGAAGCGATGAGGTATCCGGTTCATCCGCTGGCTGTCGACCGGCTGGCCCCGGCGGATGCGCCCCGTGAGCCAGCCACCCGCGAGCGGGCTCCACACGATGACGCCCATTCCGTAGCGGGCGCACGTGGGCAGCACCGACGTCTCGATGCCCCGCACGAAGATCGAGTACGGCGGTTGCTCGCACGTGAAGCGCACGTGGCCGCGCCGTTCCGACACCCATTGCGCCTCCACGATCTGCTCGGCGTCGAACGTGGACGAGCCGATGGCGCGCACCTTGCCCTGGTGCACGAGGTCGCTCAAGGCGCCCAGCGTCTCGTCGGGCTCCACCTTGTCGTCGAATCGATGCTGTTGGTACAGGTCGAGATAGTCGGTGCCGAGCCGGCGCAGGCTGTGCTCCACCTCCTGCATGATCCAGCGCCTCGACGCGCCGCCGGTGTTCGGGCCTTCACCCATGTTGGCGAAGAACTTGGTGGCCAGGATCACGTCGTCGCGTCGGCTGGCGAGGGCCTTACCCACGATCTCCTCCGACTCGCCGCTGCCGTACACGTCGGCGGTGTCGATGAAGTTGATGCCCGCGTCGATCGCCCGGTGGATGATGCGGACGCAGTCGTCGTGATCGGTGTTGCCCCACGAGCCGAACATCATCGTCCCGAGGCAGAAACGGCTCACGGTCATGCCGGTGCGACCGAGCTCGGTGTACTCCATGGCCGCAGGCTATCGACGGCGCCGGCAGGTGTTCGAGGCGTCGGGGCCGGCGAGGGTGTCACAGGGCCGACGTAGGGTGGCCCGGTGAGCCAACCCGTCGTCGAGATGGCTGCTCCAGGCGCCGCCGCCGATCCGCCAACTGCTGGGGTTGATCCGGCCGATCCGGCCGATCCGCTGGCCGGCCTGCACCCCGCGGTGGCCGAGTGGTTCCGGCGCCGGTTCCCCGGCGGCGCGAGCGTGCCCCAGCGTGACGGCTGGCCGGCCATCGCCGCGGGGCATCACACCCTCATCGCCGCGCCCACCGGATCGGGCAAGACGCTCGCGGGGTTCCTCGTGTGCATCGACCGGCTGTATGCCCGCCACGCCCGAGGTGACGACCTGCGCGGCGCGACCCAGGTCGTCTACGTGTCGCCGCTCAAGGCGCTCGCCGTCGACATCGCCGACAACCTGGAGCGACCCCTGGCCGAGATCGCCGAGGTTGCCGCCGAGCTCGGGCTCGACGCGCCCGAGCTGCGGGTCGCGGTGCGCACCGGCGACACGTCGAGCGCGCAGCGCGCGGCCATGGTGCGCCGTCCTGCCAACTTCGTGATCACCACCCCGGAGTCGCTGTACCTGCTGGTGACCGCGGCGCGCGGCCGGGCGATGCTGGCCCGGGTCGAGACGGTCATCGTCGACGAGATCCACGCCGTGGCTCGCGACAAGCGCGGCGCGCACCTCGCGCTCACCCTCGAGCGGCTCGAGGCGCTGTGCGAGCGCCCGCCCCAGCGCGTGGGGCTGTCGGCCACGCAGCGACCCATCGAGACGATCGCCGGCCTCCTGGTGGGCGATCGGCCTGCACCCCGGGTCGTCGACGCGGGCCACCAGCGCCATCTCGACCTCGCGCTCGAGCTCCCGGACGGAGAGCTCGAAGCAGTCGCGTCTGCCGAGCAGATGGGCGACGTCCTCGACCGCATCGCTGCACTCGTGGCCCAGCACCGCACCACGTTGGTGTTCGTCAACACCCGTCGCCTCGCCGAGCGCCTCGCGCATCAGCTCGCCGAGCGCCTCGGTGACGACGCGGTCGCCGCGCACCACGGCAGCCTGTCCAAGGAGCGCCGGCAGCGTGTGGAGTCCCGTCTGCGCGCCGGCGACCTGCGCGCGCTGGTGGCGACGGCGTCGCTCGAGCTCGGCATCGACATCGGGCCGGTCGAGCTGGTGTGCCAGATCGGCTCGCCGCGCAACATCGCCACGTTCCTCCAACGAGTCGGACGGTCGAACCACAGCCGCGGCGGTGTGCCCCGGGGGCGCATCTACCCGCTCACCCGCGACGAGCTCGTGGAGTGCACCGCGCTCTTGGCCGCCGTGCATGCGGGCCGTCTCGATGCGGTCCATCCGCCCGTGGCCCCGCTCGACATCGCGGCCCAGCAGGTGGTGGCCGAGGTCTCGGCCCGCGAGTGGCGCACCGACGAGCTCTTCGACCTCGTGCGCCGGGCCTACCCGTACCGCGGCCTGTCGCGCGAGGACTTCGACGCGGTGCTCACGCTCGTGAGCGAGGGGGTGGTCACGGGGCGGGGACGCCGCGCCGCGTACCTGCACCACGACGCGGTCAACGGCGAGGTGCGGGCGCGCCGGGGGGCGCGGCTCGCCGCGCTCACCTCGGGCGGCGCGATCCCCGAGGCGGGCGACTACCGCGTCGTCGCCGAGCCCGACGACATCTTCATCGGCACCGTCAACGAGGACTGGGCCGTCGAGTCCATGGCCGGTGACGTGTTCCTCCTGGGCACGCACTCGTGGCAGATCCGCCGGGTCGAGCCCGGCGTGGTGCGCGTCCGGGACGCGGCCGGCGCGCTGCCCACCGTGCCCTTCTGGCTGGGAGAGGCCCCGGCCCGCACCGCGGAGCTCAGCGCCGAGGTCTCCGAGCTCCGCCGCCGGGTCGACGAGCTGGTCACCGCGGGCGATCCCGACGGCGCGCGCCGCTGGGTCCGCGAGGTCGCGGGGGTGAGCGAGGAGGCCGCGGCGACGATCGTCGACTACCTGGCCGCCGGCCGAGCCGCGCTCGGAGTGGTTCCCACGCAGCACGACATCGTCCTGGAGCGCTTCTTCGACGAGGCGGGCGGGATGCAGCTCGTGGTGCACGCGCCCTTCGGGGGGCGGGTGAACCGGGCGCTGGGCCTCGCGCTGCGCAAGCGGATGTGCCGCACGTTCGACTTCGAGCTCCAGGCGGCGGCCACCGACGACGCCGTCGTGCTGTCGCTCGGTCCCCAGCACAGCTTCCCGCTCACCGATGTCCCCGGCTTCCTGCGCAGCCACACCATCGAGGAGCTCCTCCGCCACGCGGTGCTCGATTCACCGATGTTCGCCGCGCGCTGGCGATGGAACCTCAACCGGGCGCTCGTGGTGCTCCGGTTCCGCCAGGGGCGGCGCAACCCGCCGCCGATCCAGCGCATGGAGGCCGACGACGTGATGGCCGCGGTGTTCCCGGCGGCGGCGGCATGCCAGGAGAACGTGACCGGCCCCATCGACATCCCCGACCACGTGCTGGTGCGCCAGACCATGCACGACACGCTCCACGAGGCGCTCGACGTGGACGGCGCCCGAGAGCTCCTCGAGCGGATCGAGGCGGGCGAGGTGCGGGTGCACGCTCGTGACACCACCGAGCCCTCGGTGCTCGCGCACGAGATCCTCACCGCACGGCCCTACGCGTTCCTCGACGGCGAGGAGCTCCAGAACCGCCGCACCCAGGCGGTCACCCTGCGGCGGGGGATCCCGGTGGACCTGGCGTCCATCGGCACGCTCGATCCCGACGCGATCGAGCAGGTGCACTCCGAGGTGGCGCCCGACCCGTGCACCCCCGACGAGCTCGCCGACCTGCTCGCCGCGCTCGTATGCACCCCGGCCCGGCACGAGTGGCGGGAGCTGTTCGCCCAGCTCGAGGGCCGCGGCCGGGCGCGGGCCGTTCCGCCACCGTCCGGGGGCGGCGACCGGGGCCCCGATGTGGGCCCCGATGTGGGATCCGACGAGTGGTGGTGCACGACCGACACGGTCGAGGTCGCCCGCCGGGCTCGTGCCGGTGACGACGACGCCGTCGCCGCCGTGCTGCGCGGTCATCTCGACGTCACCGGGGTCACCACGGTGGAGGCCCTCGCCGTGCACACCGGCCTGGCGGAGCCGAGGGTCGGAGCCGGGCTCGCCCGCCTCGAGCAGCAGGGGTTCGTGTTGCGCGGCACCTACCGCGGTACGGGTACCGAGTGGTGCGCGCGGCGGTTGCTGGCCCGGATGCACGCCTACTCCCGGCGTCGCCGGCGGGCACACGTGGAATCGGCGACCGCCCAGGACTTCATGCGCTTCGTCCTGCGTTGGCAGCACCTCGCCCCCGGTACCCAGCTCGGCGGCGACGCGGGGTTGGCCCGGGTCGTCGAGGCGCTCCAGGGCCACGAAGCCCCGGCCGCGGCCTGGGAGCCCGAGCTGCTCGCGCGCCGAGTGCGCGACTACCGCCCCGAGATGCTCGACCGCCTCTGTCACGAAGGCGCCGTCGGCTGGCTGCGCCTCACGCCGCGCGCCCACGACGCCCCCGACCGCCCGGGTGCGCCCTCCCGGGTCACACCGATCTCCGTGGTGCTGCGTGACGATCTCGGCTGGCTCCTCGAAGCCGCGCGGGCCCACGCCGTGCCCGCCGAGCCCACGCTCGGGGCGGTGGCCGAGATCGTTGCCGTGCTCGGGGCGCGGGGCGCCTCGTTCGCGGCCGAGCTCGCCGCCGAGACGCGGCGACTGGGAACCGACGTGGAGCGCGCGCTCTGGGAGGGGGTTGCCCGGGGCCTGGTGACGTCCGACGGGTTCGGTGCGATCCGGTCCCGGCTGCGCGCCACCCGAGGTTCGTCCGAGCGTCCGTTGTCGCGCGTGCGTCGCGGGGCGCGCGGCGCGGGCGGTCCCGCCGGGCGGTGGTCACTCGTGCCGCGGCCCTCGGGGTGCACCGATGCCGACGACCTCGCCGAGGCCGTCGCCGAGCAGCTGCTGGCCCGTTGGGGCGTCGTGTTCCGCGACCTGGCCGTGCGCGACTCCCTGCGGTTCCCGTGGCGCGACGTGCAGCGGGCGTTGCGCCGCCTCGAGGATCGTGGTCTCGTGCTCGGCGGCCGGTTCGTGACCGGGTTCTCGGGTGAGCAGTACGCGCTCCCCGCGGCGGCCGAGCAGCTCGCGTCGGTGCGGCGTACCGAGCGCCGCGGCGAACGCGTGGTGATCAGCGCGGCGGATCCGTTGAACCTGACCGCGGTGCTGGGCCCCGGTCCGGCCGTTCCGACGCGACTCGGCCGCTCGGTCGAGTACGTCGACGGGTGCGTCGTCGATGGTGAGGCCGAGGGCGAGGCCGAGGGTGCAGCCGAGGGTGGGGACAAGTCGGCCCCTGGGGACCGGCTCGCCGGCTGACCGGCGCTCCCACCGCGGCGACT
>CAZCYE010000028.1:15265-19621 GCA_964502775.1 uncultured Bifidobacteriaceae bacterium
AGTCGGCCCCTGGGGACCGGCTCGCCGGCTGACCGGCGCTCCCACCGCGGCGACTCGCCGGGTGGTGTCCTCACATCGCCCGGCACTGCCGCGGACGGCTCTGCTTCCTGAGCGCGTCCTCAGCGCGGTGCTCCGCCTCTCAGCCTCGTCACAGTGCCCCGCTCCGATACTGCTCGGGTACACACGACGACCAAAGGAGCACTCATGCAACGCTCATGGCTAGCCCGCCTCGGCCTCGTCTCGCTCGTCGCCGCGACCGGCCTCACCGCTCTCGGTGCCGGCGTGGTCGGGGCGCAGACGGATGACGCGCCTCGACCCGCTCATGCGGGTCCCCGCGGTCCGCACGGCCTGGAGGCCGCGGCGGAGGTGCTGGGCCTCGAGGTGGAGGATCTGCGGGAGCGTCTCCGTGGTGGTGACGCCACGCTGGCCGAGGTGGCGGCGGACGAGAACGTCGACGTTGACGATCTCGTTGCGGCCATGGTTGCCGAGGCGACCGAGCGCATCGACCAGAAGGTCGCCGACGGTGACCTCGATGCCGATCGCGCGGCCGAGATCAAGGCCGACCTCGAGGATCGGATCACCACCCTGGTGAACGAGGGCCCGCAGCAGATGGGCGGTCTCCGGCGCGGCGGCCGCTGCCCGGGCGGCGACGACTCGGAGTCGGAGCGCCCCGAGTCCGGCAGCTCGGAGTCAGGTGGCTCGGAATCGGGCGACTCGGAGTCGGAAAGCCAGGACGCGTCGGTCTGACCGTCCTCGAGCGAGCCGGTCGCTGAGCGACCACGATCCCCCCCACGACAGAGCCGCCGGAACCCGGCGGCTCTGTCGCGTGCGGGTGCACCCTGTACCGGCCTTGATGGTCGGTATCGTCGTCGTGTGAGGTGTGGGCCGTTGACCGCGAGCACTCCGTGAGGCCGTTCGACAGGGACCTCGGGCGGATGCCGCGCCGGCTCGCGGGCAGGGGTGGAGGACGGTCGGCCATGTTGCCCGCGTTTCCCACCGTGCTGGTGGCGCTCTCGTGCGTGATCGCGGCCTTCGTCATCGGGCGCGTCACGGGGGGTGGTGACCGCATCGTGGCGCGGGGGCCGGTCACGACAACCACCACGACCACGCTCGCTCCTGTTACCCACACCGTCGCCGAGAAGGAGACCCTCGCCGCGATCGCGAGCCGCTACGGCGTGAGCATCGATGCGATTGCAGAGGCGAACAACATCTCCGACCCGTCGCACATCTTCGTCGGGCAGGTGCTGCTGATCCCGCCCCCGGCCCCAGAGCCAACGACGACGAAGAAGCGCAACAACGATTAGCTGGCGAGGGCCTCGCGGCCTTCCACGCTCGACAACGACGGGTGGCGCAGCTTCGAGAAGATCCGGGCTTCGATCTGGCGGACACGCTCACGGGTGACCCCGATCTCCTTGCCCACCTCTTCGAGGTCACGGGGACCGGCACCGTCGAGCCCGTAGCGCAGCTCGAGGATTCGGCGCTCACGATCGTCGAGCGTCTCGAGCAGTGCCGCGACGGCGTGCCGATGGGCCTCTCGGTCGGCCACCTCGTCGGCCGGCCCGGCGGTCGGGTCGGGCAGGGTGTCGCCGAGCACGAGATCGTCGTCGTCGCCGATCGGCGTCTCCACGCTGGTGATGCGGGTGGGGAATCGACGCACCTCAGCCACCCGGTGCGTTTCGAGGCCGCTGGCCGTCGCGATCTCGGCGTCGGTGGGCGCACGGCCCAAGCGGGCCTCGAGGTCGTCGCCGACGCGGGCCACGAGGCGGAAGGTGTCCTCGGCGTGGGCGGGCAGGCGGATCAGGCGCGCCGTGTCGGCGTACCCGCGGGTGATGGCCTGGCGCACCCACCACGTGGCGTAGGTGGAGAACTTGAACCCCTTGCGGAAGTCGAACTTCTCGACGGCGTGCACGAGCCCCAGGTTGCCGAGCTGGATCAGATCGCCGAGCGGGAGCCCCGTGCTCTGGTAGCGCCGGGCGATCGACACGACCAGCCGGAGGTTGGCCACCACGAACTCGTCGCGTGCGGCCCGGCCGGCCTCCAGCGCCTTGCGGAGGCGCCGCCGCTCCGTCGGTGAGAGCCGGGTCGCGGTCTCGAGGCGGTCGAGCGCGGCGAGGCCGTCCATCACGATCTTGCCGAGCCGCGCCTCGTCGTCCTTGGTCAGGAGGTCGTGGCGACCGATGGAATCCAGGTACGCCCCGACGGCATCCTGGCCCTCGGCGCTGCTGCTTCTTCGACGGGGAGTTGCCATCACGTCCTTGGGCGGTGGGGGACTCGAAATGAGTACACACCCTGAGTAGTAGATAACGCTGGGCGAAGGGTGGACATTTCGAGAGAAGGGTGGACATTTCGGTCGAGGGGCGGCCCGGCGGGCCCATCCGGGCCCATTCGACCTGCCGGCCCGGGCTGGCGCCCGGATCGGACTGTCCCGTCACAACGCCCGGTCGTCACTGCCGGTTCCCCGTGCCGGTGACCCCACCCCGCGCGAGAGTCCCGGTGACGCCGCCGCGCCCCGGATCGCTCAGGTGCTCGGGGCCGGTTCGGCGGGCCCGAGCGTGACGGCCTCGAGGCGACGTCGCGCGGCCTCGAAGTAGGCCTCGTCGATCTCGAAGCCCACGAATCGCCGGCCCAGCTCCAGCGCGGCGACCCCGGTGGAGCCCACACCCATGAACGGGTCGAGCACCACGTCGTCGGGGCGGCTCGCCAGCTCGATCAGGCGGCGCAGCACGACCAGCGGCTTCTGGGTCGGGTGCTTCGGATCGCGCGTCCGCTCCTTGCCGCCGCACGCCGGTGTCTCCACGAAGTTGTGCATGTCGCGTTGGCGGGTGAAGTTCCAGGTGTGACCGGCGTCCCAGCAGCACACGATGAGCTCACAGGCGTTGAGGAAACCGGCCCGGCGCAACTTGGGCGCGGGGTTGGTCTTGTGCCACACCATCAGCTGGAAGGTGTCGAACTCGGGGTCGAACACCTCGTGCCATCGTCCGAGCAGGTTGTAGCTCGTGAAGGCGAACAGGTTGCCGTGCGGTGCGAGCACGCGCCGCAGCTCCACGAGCCACTCCTTGGGGTCGAACGCCTCACGGTCCCAGTCGGCGACGTCGTTGTTGAAGTCGGACCGCCAGCCCATCGAGATGTTGCCTCGGGAGTGCAGGCCCAGGTTGTAGGGAGGGTCCGTGCACACGAAGTCGACGGAGTGGTCCGGAATCGCTCGCAGGAGCTCGCGCGCGTTCCCACACCCGATGTCGAAGAAACCCACCGCACCATCTGAGCACCTGTTCGTCGACCGTGGGGGGACACCCGACGCTCGCCGCCGGTGGCGCGATGGTGGACAATGGCGTCCATGGGTGTGCACCGACCGTGAGTGACCAGCCGCGCCTGACCGATGTCGAGCCGACACTCAGCGTCGGCGAGTTGAACCGTGCGATCAACGCGGCCCTCGGTGAGTCGTTTCCAGGTTCGGTATGGGTGCGCGGCGAGATCCAGCAGTACCACGTCTCGCGCAACGAGCACACGTACTTCGAGCTCGTCGAGAAGGACGAGCGTCGTGACCGTGTGCACGCGGTCATCCGGGTGGCGTTGTTCCGCGGTGAGCGACCCGGTGTCAATCGCGCGCTGCGAGATGTCGGGCTGCACCTCGGGGATGGCATCGAGGTGAGGGTGCGGGGACGGGTCGACTACTACCCGCCGACCGGACGACTCCAGCTCGTCATGAACGCGGTCGACCCCGAGTTCACCGCGGGCCGACTCGCGGCCGACCGAGCGCGCGTGCTGCGTGTGCTCGCGGCGGAAGGGCTCCTGGCGCGCAACGGCGCCATCCCGATGCCTCCGGTTCCGCTCGCGGTGGGGCTCGTGGCCAGCGGCGGCAGCGCGGCGTACCGCGATTTCGTGCACGGGCTCGCGGTGAGCGGGCATGCATTCCGGGTCGCGCACTGCGACGTTCGGGTGCAGGGGGGAGCAGCGTCGCGCCGGGTCGCCTGGGCGCTGCGACGCCTGGGTGCGCTCGAGCTCGACGTGATCGCGGTGGTGCGCGGGGGCGGCGCGCGCAGCGATCTCGCTCCCTTCGACACCGAGGTCGTGGCCCGGGCGATTGCCGAGCTTGACGTTCCTGTGCTCACCGGCATCGGTCACGAGATCGACCGCACGGTGGCCGACGAGGTGGCCCACACCGCGTGCAAGACCCCGACTGCCGCGGCCGCGCACCTCGTAGAGGCCGTGGACGACTTCGTGGACGGCCTGGCCCGGGTCGCGCACCGAGTCTCGGCGAGAGCCCGCGGCGCATGCTCGCTGGCCGACCGTGAACTCGCGGCGGTTGCCCGGCGCCTGCACCGAGGGGCGCCCGGCGCCCTCGAGCGCGAGCTCGAC
>CAZCYE010000029.1:0-19492 GCA_964502775.1 uncultured Bifidobacteriaceae bacterium
GCGGCGAGCTTCGCGGCGTGAGGACGAAAGCCAACGGCGGCGATGCGCGATGTGTCCACGCTGGGCGGGATGGGGAGGCGCACGGCACCGGCCACGAGGCGGCGGCGTGTGTGCTCGTCGAGCGGCGCCACCTCCAGGAGCGCAGCGACGAGCGTGTCGCGGGCGCCGGGATCGCCGGGATCGCGCGCGTCGGGCGCCTGCGCCCCGTCGTCCCCGTGCGTGCGCTCGGTCATCGTGGTGGGTCCTGCTCGCGTCGTGGTCCGCCCGCTCCCGAGGCGGTCTCCGTGCTCTCCGGGGTTGGACGTCGCGGCCCAGCCGCCGGGTTCCCCAGCGCCCCCAGCAGCGCGGCGCGGCCCCGGGCGATGCGGGAGCGCACCGTGCCGCCCGGGACGCCCAACACGGCGGCGATCTCGGCATAGTCGAGGTCGCACAGGTCGCGCAGCACCACCGCCACCCGGAAGTCCTCGGGCAGCCTCGCCAGGGCCGCGTCCACGTCGACTCGGGCTGCCACCACATCGGCCACGCCCGTGGTTCCGGTCGGTGGCTCGTCGAGCACGTCCGTGGGCACCGGCCGGCGCCGGCGTCGCCGCAGCTCGTCGAGCGCGGCGTTGGTGGCCACGCGGTACATCCAGGTCGTGAAGGCCGACCGGCCGTCGAAGCGACGGATGCCGCGGGCGATGGCGATCATCGCCTCCTGCGTGGCGTCGAGGGCGTCCTCCCGGTTGACCACGACCCGACGGCACAGCGCGTGCACGCGATCCGCGTGCCGCTCCAGGAGCTCCTCGAGGGCGCGCCGGTCACCCGCGGCGGCGCGCCCGGCGAGCGCGTCGTCGTCCGGATCGGATTCCAGGCCTCGCGCCGCGGTCATGGCCCGGGTGGACCGGGTGGCGCAGTACCCGCCGCGCCGGCCGTCGCGGCCGCGGCCGGACGCGCGCGGGCGAGCAGGTCGGCGAGGTGATCGGCGAAGCGGGTCATCACTGGACCCGCGACCGCGAGGATCAGCACATAGGCGGCGGCGAGCGCGACCAGGTCTCGGTCCACGCTGGCCGAGAGCGCCAGCCCGGCGATCACGATGGAGAACTCGCCTCGCGCGACCAGCACGGTCCCGGCCCGCATCTGGCCCCGGTGGCCAACGCCCAGGCGCCGCGCCGCCGACGCGCCCGTCCACACCTTGGTGAGCGCGGTCACGAACGCCAGCAGTGCGGCGGGCGCGAGCACTGACGGCAGGGTTGCGGGGTCGATCCTGAAGCCGAACAAGAGGAAGAACACCGCGGCGAAGGTGTCGCGCAATGGCTCGACGAGCGCGGTGACCCGGTTCTGAAGGGGTCCCGAGAGCGCGATGCCCACCAGGAAGGCACCGACCGCGGCCGACACGTCGAGGCTCTGCGCGATCCCCGCTACGAGCAACGTGGTGCCCAGGAGCCCGAGGAGGACGGCCTCGTCGGTGCGGGCGTGCAGCACGCGGGTGAAGCGATGACCGAAGCGCAGTGCGCCATACAGCACCAACGCCGCAGCCGAGAGGGCGAGGACCACGGCCGTCGCCCCATCGGCGAGCGACCGACCGGCCAGCATCACCGTGACGCACGGTAGGTAGATGGCCATGACGAGATCCTCGATCACGAGCACGGTGAGCACGGCCGGGGTCTCCCGGTTGCCGAGCCGCCCGAGGTCGGTGAGCACCTTGGCGGCGATCCCCGAGGACGAGATGTAGGTGATCCCGGCGAGGAGCACGATGGCCTCCGTGCTCCAGCCGAGCGCCACACCGGCAACCACGCCGGGCGTCGCGTTCAGGCCTATGTCGAGGAGCCCTGCTCTCCAGCGCGAGCGAACGCCGTCGGCGAGCTCCTGGGCCGTGTACTCGAGCCCGAGCGTGAGGAGCAGCAGCACCACGCCGATCTCGGCGGCCAGCTCGAGGAAGTCGCCGGACAGCTCCGGCGCCGCGATGCCTCCGCTGCCGAACAGCAGACCGGCGAGCAGGTACGCAGGGACTGGGCTCACGCCGATGCGGTCGGACAGCCGGGCCAGGATCGCGAGCCCGAGGGCGATCGCGCCGAGCTCGATGAAGGCGGTCCCGACGTCACGCGACGTCGCGCCCACGAGCATGAGCCCTAGCTCCGGCGCAACTTCAACGCGAGAAGCTCGAGCCCCTCAGGGGTGCCGATGGCGAGCGCCGTGGCACCCGGGGTGAGCACGTCGGCGGCGCCGGGAGCGGCGACCGCACCGTCGGCGCCGATGACCGCTACCACCGACACACCCGTGTTGGAGTGGACTCCGGCCTCCCCGAGCGTCCGGCCCGCCCACTCGCTGCTCGGATCGATCCGGATCCAGTCGATGGCCAAGCCCTCGATGTCCTGCTGCACCGCGGCCAGCTGCTCAGCGATGCGTGACGCCCCCAGCAACTCGGCGAGGGTGACAGCGTCCTCGGGATCGAGCTCGAGGGTGTAGTCGCACGCCGCCGAGTCCTCACGCGAGTAGATGAGCAGGTCACGTCGGCCGGTGCGGTGCATGAGCACGCCGAGCCTCGTCCCCGAGACCGTGGCGAAGTCGTAGCGCGCCCCGACCCCGGGCAACCTCGTCTCACTCACTTCTGCCATCGCTCACCTCCGCCCGGAAGGCTAGGTCGTGCCGTGGCATCCGGCGACGGCGGCTAGGTTCGCCGGGCATGAGAACTCGCGGCGTCAGGGCCCTCACCGTGGTCGCCGGCGTCGGCGCGCTCGTCGTGAGCGCGGTGTCGCCCGCATCCGGCCACGACGTCGACGAGACGTCGCTGCCACTGGGCGAGACCGTCACCGAGCCGACCATCGGTGGGCTCTTCTCGTGCCGGACCGACTACGACCCCTCCGCGGGCGGGGCCGCGGGGACGGGGCCATGGTTCAACGGTGACGGCACCTGGGATGCGACCAAGAAGGTGGCGGTGAGCGGCTCGGTCGATTGGCCCGACGCCCGGCTCGAGATCGAGAAGCGGGGTGACGTGCGCGTCGTCACCGGCAACGACCTGCCCGTGTTCCACCCCACGGGTGTGTTCCCGGTCGCATCCGGTGACGCGGCCTACGCGTACGACCGCAACCCCAACACCATCTCGGCCCAGGAGGTCGAGATCGAGATCCCGCTCGAACCCGAGGTCGCGGCGTCGCCGACGTGCGTGGGGGGCGAGGTCGGCATCCTCAAGTCGGGCGTCGCGCTGTTCAACGCCGTCGATGCCCTCGGGCGCGACGCGGTCGCCTACGAGGTGCAGGACGGCTGCAATGGGCATCCCCAGGTCTCGGGTGTGTACCACTACCACTCGGTCTCCGAGTGCGTCCTCGAGGAGCTCGACGGCAGCCGCGGCCACTCCAAGCTCGTCGGCTGGGCGTTCGACGGCTTCGGCATCTACGGGCCGCGCGGCAAGGGTGGGGAGGCGCTGGGGTCCGACGACCTCGACGAGTGCCACGGGCACACGCACACGGTGCGCTTCAACGGCACCCGTCAGCGCATCTACCACTACCACGCCACACCCGACTACCCCTACAGCGTCGGGTGCTACCGCGGGACACCAGCCACGGTGCAGCCCACGGGGGGCGCGGCCGGGCCGGGCGGTCCAGGCGGGCAGGCGTCACCGGGCTGACCTCCCGCGGCGCGCCCGACTCGGTGCCGATGCTCCGCGCGCGTAACCTCGCGGGTCAGGCAGTTGTGACTTCCCGTCTTCTCGGTGACGCTCGTCGAGCGGTCCGTGCGGGTGCCCTCGACGCGGCGTTCGCATGTGTGGTCGCGGCGCGCCGCCCGAGCGCGAGGTGGCGACCCCTCCCCGACTTCGTGGTCATCGGTGCCCAGAAGGCCGGCACCTCCACGCTCTACGCCCGTCTCCAGGCGCACCCGTTGGTGCTGGGGGCGCTGCGCAAGGAGGTGCACTACTTCGACGTCCATTGGGGCTCGGGGCTGTCGTGGTACCGGGCCCACTTCCCCACCACGGCACGGAGGCGATGGGTCGAGCGCCGTGAGTCGGGACGGTCGGTCACCGGAGAGGCGAGCCCCTACTACCTGTTCCACCCCGCCGTGCCGGAGCGCCTGCACCGCGTGCTTCCCCACGTGAAGCTCGTCGCGATCCTCCGGGATCCCGTGGACCGCGCCGTGTCCGAGTACCACCACGCCGTGCGCTGGGGATTCGAGCCCCGGCCCATCGAGGTCGCGCTCGACGCCGAGCACGAGGTGCAGCCCCCGGTCTCGGGCGAGGCCGAGTGGCACGACCGTTCCGACGGCCCGGCCCGCCAGCGCTCGTATGTGGCCCGGGGGCGCTACGCCGAGCAGCTCGAGCGCTGGCTGCGCGTGTGGCCACGCGACCAGCTGCTGGTGGTGGAGACCGGGCAGCTCCGAGCGGACACCGCGCTGCCTGCGGTGCTGGCCCACCTCGGGCTCCCCGAGGTCGCCACGCCGACGGTGGCCGACCGCAACGTGCACGTCTACCCCCGTCCTGATCCCGGGCTGACGCGGCAGCTCGCCGCGTACTACGCGCCGTACAACAAGGCGCTCTTCGACCTGCTGGGCCAGACCTGGGACTGGTCACGGTGAGCGTCACCGACGCTGGGGCGCCCCACGCTCGGCGATCGCCACGAGCCCGCCCCATCGCCGCCCGTACCGCCGGGGTCGCAGCCGTGGTGCTCACCCTGGTCGCGCTGGGACTGAGCCTGTGGCCCCCGCCGTCCGCCTTCGCCGACCCCGCGGGCGCGGGGCGTGTGGGCACCGCACCGGGTGGCGCGGATCCGAGCGCGGATCCGGCGCCGCGCCGCGTGCTCATCATCACGCTCCCCAACGTGTCGTGGCGCGACGTCGACGCCGCGCGGGTGCCCAACCTCGACCGTCTCCTCGACCAGTCCGCGTTGGCGAACCTCACGGCCCGTACGGAAGGCCAGTCCGATCTGGGATCCACCTATGTGACGTTCGGCGCGGGGACGCGCGCCGCCGGAGGCGACTTGGCGTCGGACGGCGCCGCATTCGAGGTGGCGGAGGCGTTCGGCCGCGACACCGCCGGCGCGGTGTACGCCCGCCGCACGGGACGCGTCGCCCGCGACGGTCTCGTGCACCTCGGTCTCGCACCCATCCTGGATCGCAACACCGACGACGCGGACGAGGTGAAGGTGGGCCTGCTCGGCGACACGCTCGCCGCCGCGGGATTTGGTCGAGCCGTCATCGCCAACGCCGACGACGGTCGTTCCTCGGACGTGCCCGCGGTGTTCGGGCGCTACGCGGTGAGCGCGCTCATGGGCTCCGACGGCCGCGTGCCCGATGGCGCGGTCGGACCCGAGCTGCTCGAGACGCACCCCGGCGCGCCGTTCGGGCTCCGGCTCGACCTCGGTGCTGTGCTCACCGCCTTCGAGCGCGCCTTCGAACCCGGAGCCGTCGTGCTCGTCGAGGCGTCCGACCTCGCCCGCGCCGGCGCGTCCGTGCCCCTCGCCGCGCTCGAGCGCCGCGAGGCGATCGTGCGCCAAGCGCTCGAGCGCACCGACGTGCTCGTGGGCCGACTGCTCGAGCATGTCGACCCCGCGCGTGACGCCGTCGTGGTGGTGGGCCCCACACCGGGCGTCATCGACGGTCCGCTCACCCTCGCGGCAGTGCGAGCGCCCGAGATCGAGCCCGGGCTGATGCGCTCCGCCAGCACGCGCCGGGTGGGCTACGTGCTCCTCGCCGACGTGGCGCCATCGGTGCTCCAGCTCGTGGGCGAGGAGCGGCCCCAGGGGATGAAGGGCCGGCCGTTCTCGGTGGTGGCCACCGCGGATCCCGGTGCACGGCGCGACGCGCTGCTCGACGCGGCCGACGCGGCCGACTTCCGCAACCGGGTGCGTACCCCGGTGACGGTCGTGTTCATCGTCTTGACGAGTGTGCTCGCGCTCGCCACCGTCGTGGTGTTCGCGACGCATCGCCGGGGTCGGGCCCGCATGTGGCTCCGCTTCCTCGCGCTCGCGCTGCTGGCATCGTTCCCCGCCGTGTTCCTGGCCCGCTTGTTTCCGCTGCACGAGTACGGGGTGGGTGGATACTTCGCGTTCCTCGTTGCCACGTCGGCCGGGCTCGCGCTCGCGTACCAGGCCCTTGGTCGTCGGCACTCGCTCGATTCCGCGATCCTCGGGCTGGGCATAATCACGGGCGTCCTGGTCCTCGATGTCGTATCGGGTGCCAACCTCCAGCTCAACAGCGCGTACGGGTACTCGCCGACGGTGGGGATCCGGATCGCCGGCGTCGGCAACATCACGTTCAGCGCGCTGGGCGCGTCGGCTGTGCTCCTGGCCGGCCTGCTCGCGCATCGTGTGGGAGGACGCCGCGGCGTATGGCTGGGCCTGGGCCTGCTCGGCGTGGTGCTCGTTGTCGACGTGGCGCCGTTCTGGGGGGCCGACGTGGGCGGCGTGCTCTCGATGGTGCCGGGCTTCGGGATCACGGCCGCGCTGTTGCTCGCGCCCGGGGCGCGCGTCACGCTCCGCGCGACGCTGGCGTGGCTGGGAGCCGCCATCGTGGCCATCGGGATCGCCGCCGCGGTCGACCTGTCGCTACCCGCCAATCAGCGCACGCACCTCGGCCGGTTCGTGGAGCAGATACGGGACGAGGGGTGGTCGGCGTTCGCGTCCACGATCGGACGCAAGCTCGACCAGAACCTCACGACGCTCACCACCTCGGACTGGGCGGTGCTGTTGCTCATCGGCGTGCCGTTCGTCGCGTACCTCGTGCTCGCACCTCCTCGGCGGGTCCGTCATCTGGTCCGGCAGGTGCCCGAGCTACGCGCCGCGTTCATCGGCTTCACCGTCCTGGCGATCCTGGGCTATGCCCTCAACGATTCGGGCATTGCCGTCCCCGCGGTCATGCTGGGCATCCTCGCGGCCACGCTCGTGGTGCTGTTGGTGGATCGCCCCGACGTTCCGGCCGTGCCGGCCGTGCCGGCCGTGCCGGCCGTGCCCGCCGAGTCCGGCCGGTCCGCGCGCGCGGGCGAGACCGGGGCCCCGGATGGGAGCCGCGTCGCCATCACCGCGAGCTGAGGATGCGCTCCGTCTCGTCGGCGGTGTGGTCCCAGTCGAACTCGCCGCTCGCGACGACGCGGTCGCGGGCGGTGCGGCCCAGCTCGGGGATGCGATCGGGATCCCTGAGCACCTCGCGCAGGCGCGCCGCGAGGTCGTCGGAGTCACCGCTGCGAAAGAAGATCCCGGCGCCGTCCACCAGCTCCTGGTGTGCGGCGATGTCGCTCGCCACCACCGCGCGCCCGTAGCTCATCGCTTCGAGCACGGTGAGGGGCTGGCCCTCGTGGAACGACGGCGCCACGAGGAGCCCCGCGTGGGCGTACAGCGCGGCCAGGGTCTCGCCGGTCCGGGTGCCCAGCCAGTGGACGTGCTCGTCGGTGTCGGCAACCAGCGTGCGCACGTAGCGATCGCTGTGCCGGGCGCCGCCCACGATGGCCAGTGCCCAACCGTCGGCCTCGGGCGCGTTGCGTACGCGCCGGAACGCGGCCAGGGCCAGGTGCACGCCCTTCTCGGGCACGACCCGGCCCACGTACAACAGGTAGCGGCCGGGCGTGAGGCCCAACGGGGCCAGCGCCTCGGGGCCGACGGGCAGCGGTGCGCTCACGCCGTTGGCCACATAGTGGATCGGGCCGGCGTCCGGGTAGCGACGCTCGAGATCGGTGCGGAAGTTGCGTGAGACCGTGATGAGCGCGTCGGCATGACGGGCCGCTTGGCGCTCGGCGCGCCGGAGAAAGGCGCGCGCCAGGCGGCCCCACTTCTCGTCCTGCCACTCGAGCCGGTGCACGGTGACCACGAGCCTCCGGGGCCCGTGCCGCGCGAGCCCGCAGAACCCCGCCGATGCGAACGAGTGGTAGTGCACCACGTCGTACGGGCCGCGCCGGGCGAGCCACGTCGCCACGAGGCTGTAGCCCAGGCGCTCCCAGCCGGGGAGGCGCACGCCCGGCACCCGCCGCAGGCGCATCCCCCGGTAGGAGCCCGACGGATCGCCACGCTGGCAGAACACCGTCACCGAGTGACCGCGCTCCACGAGCCGCGAGTACAGCTCGACGCAGTGGCGCGTCATCCCCCCCTGCGCGCTCGGCATCTCGAGGGGGCCGATGACCGCGATCCTCATGGCATCCCGGACCCGAGCGAGCGCTGGACGCGCGTGCGGTGCTCGATCGCGGGCACGATCTCGATTCTGGGCTCGTTTCCGGGGACGACGCGCGCCGACCGTACTCGCTCACCCGGACCACGAGGCGGGCCGCCCCGGCCCTCAGGCGGTACGGACCAGGGCGTCGATCGGCGCCGGGCGGCCGAAGAGGTAGCCCTGACCGAGGGTGACTCCCAGATCGACGATGCAGTCGTTCTCGGCCTCGGTCTCCACGCCCTCGGCAATCAGCGTGCTGCCGATGGTGGAGGCGAAGCGGTCCAGGCCGGCGATGAGTGCCTGGCGGGCCGGGTCGGTCTCGATGGCGCGGATCCACTCGATGTCCAGCTTCACGAACTTGGGCTTGAGACGCAGGATGTGGCGCAGGCTCGAGTAGCCGGTGCCGGCGTCGTCGACGGCCAGCATGACCCGCCGGCCCATGCGACGGAACGCCTCCTGGAGCCGTCCGTAGTCGGCCACCGGCTGGTACTCGGTGATCTCCAGGACCACCGGGCGGTCGGCGCCGCGCACGATGTCGGCCAAGCCGTTCTCCGCGCTCACCACGTCGGCCGACACGTTCACGCTGAGCCACCCGCCGTGGGGCAGCTCCATGCCCCGCTCGATGGCCGCGGCGATGGTCGCATGCTCCAGCTCCGGCACCATCCTGAGCCGGTGGGCCTCGGCGAACCAGCGGTCCGGAGGCTCACCGTCTGCGAAGCGCGACAAGGCCTCGAAGCCGACCACCTCGCGGGTGGACAGGTCGACGACGGGCTGGAAGTGCGGCACGAACGCCCGCTCGGTGATCGTGGTCCGCAGCCGATCGATGCTGGCGGTCCGCTCGCCCTCCGCCGCGAGGGCGGGGCTCAGGAGGATGGACGCGACCGCGGCCAGATCGATGGCGCTCGCGAGCTCCCGGGCGCGCGGCGCGGTGTCGCTTTCGGGGGCGCCCGCCACGAGGGACACGCCCAGCACCGAATGGTCGTCGTGGATCGGCGCGCCGGCGAGCACCCCGTGGTCCAGGCGCGTGGGCAGGGTGGTCGGCGCGAACGGAGAATCGGGCCCGATGGACTCGGTCCAGGGGCCCCTCTGGGTCCGCTCCCACAGCCACTCGGTGTCCACTCGCGGGAGCATGTCGGCGGTGCCGAGGTGCCGGCTCAGGTTCCCGGCTGCTCCGAGCACCTGGGCGCTGCGGCCGAACAAGGCCACGATCGCCACGCCCCCCGGGTGGGTGGCGTGGAGCTGCGAACAGAGCTTGGCGGCCGTCTCCACGGGGGAGCCTTCGCGAGGCACCGAGCGGATCAGGTCGGCGAGCGCGGCGCGTTGCTCGAGCTCACGCACGGCGTCCTGCCAGGCGTCGCGCGCCCGGAGCTGGGCGTGCACGCGGGCGACGAGCTCGTCGAGCTCGACCGGCTTCACCAGGTAGTCGTCGGCCCCGGCCTCGAGCCCCTGCACTCGGTCCTCGATGTCACCGTGGCCGGTGACGAACAGGACCGGGAGCCGCTGGGTGGTGGGCCCGGCTCGGAGGCGGCGCAGCACCTCGGCCCCGCTCAGGCCGGGCATGTAGCTGTCGAGGAGCACGAGGTCCACAGGGACGGCGTCGATGGTGGCGAGGGCATCGTCGCCGTTGCCCGCCTCGAGCACCTCGTAGCCGGCGCGCTCCAGGGCCCTACGGAACACGGCCCGGCTCGCGTCGTCATCGTCGACGACGAGCACGTGGCAGGGCCGCGCTTCCGGCTCAGCCGTGTCACCCATGCGAGCCCGTCCCTGTTCCTCGGCTTGGAATGCTAGCAACGAGGCTCACGTATTGCGAGGGTTCTGACGCTCAGAGTGACACCTGTGGGCCCTGGGGCCAGGAGTGGTGCCGGGATGCCACCCTGGGTGGCGAGCACGGGGGGCGGGTGCGGGGTGGGATGCGGGGTTCCGGCGCTCGGGTCAGCGCCCCTCGGGAGCGGGGACGAGCCAGTCCAGCGTGAGCGCCGCGCTCCACGAGAAGCCCGAGCCCCCGATCCCGGTTCCCGAGCGGGCGTCGTAGTACTCGCAGAAGCCGTGCTCGGCCACGAGGGCCCGGGTCGAGGCCCGCAGCTCCTCGACGCGCTCGGCCTGACCGGCGGCCACGAGCCCGTCGGCGACCAGCCAGTTCACGATGACCCACACGGGGCCGCGCCAGTAACGCACCGGGTCGAAGGGTGCCGCCTCGGGGTCACACGTCGGGATGGCCGCACCCCCCCGGCCCGCGAAGCGATCGAGGTGGGCGCAGATCCGCTCGAGCCGCGCGGTCGGCACGTCGCGTGCCCAGAGCGCGAAGAGCCCGCCGGCTGTGCGCGGGCCCAGGGCGCGGCCGGCCCGCGCGTCGTAGGGGGTGAACCACCCCGTCTCCTCATCCCACAGGGCGCCGATTCCGGCTCGCCCCGACGCGGCGATCGCGCTCAGCCCGTCCCCGTCCTGGCCCACCGCGCCGGCCACCGACGCGAGATCGGCCGCGGCGCGCACCGTGATGGCCGTGAACCCCACGTCCTCCACCACGAAGGGGCTCACCTCCATCTGGCGCTCGGTGTTCCAGCCGTCGGCGCGCAACGCCTCGACGATCCCGAGGTAGCGGCGGTAGTCACGGTCGGTCGGGCGCTGGTCGGCGTTCACCATGTCGAGGTCGTGGCGGTGCACGATGAGGCGGCGAGGATCGGGCACGGCTGCGACGGGCTCGTCGAAGCACGGCGCGTTGTCGAGGCCGGACTCCCACGGGTGCACGATCACGAAGGCGCCGTGCGGTCCGCGGCGGGCGCGGGCGATCCACTCGAGCCAGGCCACGAGCTTGGGCCACAGCGCGCGTAGCGAGCGCACGGCCCGGCGCCGATCGGGGTCCGACGTGAACAGACGAGCAGCCGCGCTCACCGGGAGCGGTGGCTGGCTGATCCCCGACGTCCGCGGCCGGCCCCGCGTCCCCCAGACCCGAGGGCCCGGGAAGTAGCCGCGCCCGCGGTGCCAGAACACGATGTGGGGGACCATGCCCGAGCGCCACTGCGCAGCCATCAGGTGCTCGAGCTCCTGCCAGGCTCGGTCCCACGCGCCGACCGCAGCCCAGCCGAGCGCGATCGGCCCGCTGTCCCAGCACCACTGGTACGGGTACAGGCCCATCGCCGGTACCGTGTAGCCGTCGCGGCGGTTGCCCTCGAGCGTGGCCGCTGCCGCCGCTCGGAGCTCGGCGTCGGTCATGGTGCTCACATGCCACGCTGGCACACAATGGAGTGCGGTGGCGTCACCCGATCGAGGTGGGAGCGCTGATGGAGAACCGGGGAGCCCACGGTCACCGCCGTCGGTCCTGTCGGCCCCGCCCGGCGAGGCGATGAGCGCGGAGGCGTGCGAGCGCTGCGGCGCCAGTGACGGGACGGTCGCAATGCGGAGGTTTGCGCGCTTCAGTGCCGAGCTGTGCGATCGCTGCTACGCGTCGATGACTGGCGTGACCGACCCCGACGGGGGGTTCACCGTGGCGTGGGTGTTCATCGCGTCGATTCTGCTGCTCGTGGCCGCGGCCGCGGCCGCAGTCATCCTCACCCAGTGATCGGAAGTTGTGATCGGAAGTGACCGACGGGGCGCCCCGGAGGTGGGTGGTGGCCCGCCTCGACGGGGCAACCCCGCGGTCTCGCCTGGCGAGTTCGCCCCGCAGCGGGTGGGGCGGGGCTGACTTCGCTGCGTGTACGGGCGAGGCCAGGCGACCTCGGCGACGCGGACGTCCGCGCCACGCTCGAACCGATGTACCTCCCCATTGCTTCCTACCAACAGCTCACGAGTATCACGAATTTCCTGCTCCTGCATCACCGGCGATCGGGACGATTGGGACGAGCAGCGCGAACGCCACGAGCGAGGCCTCCACTCACACGAGGTGCCGAATCAGGCCGCGGCCACATCGACGCCCGCGACCTCGACGGTGATCGGGCGGTCGAGGGACCTGCGCTTATGCAACGAGAGGTATGCCCACGCGGCGGTGAGCAGGGCCACGACGCCGCCCACGGCGAAGGCCGCCCGTGGGCTCGCGACATCGGAGATCCAGCCGACGAGCGGGGCTCCGATCGGGTTGGAGCCCAGGAAGGCGACCGACCACAGGGCCATGACCCGGCCCTGGAGCTCGGGCGGTGTGAACTCGTTGCACACCGCGGTGGTCATCGTCATGAACACCATCATCGATGCGCCGAGGACCAGCATGAGCAGCGCCTCCGCCCCCAGCGTGGGGACGACGGCCACGCCGATGCCGGCCAACCCGAACACGGCACATGCCCCGAGCATGAGCCGCCGGTTGGCGCGCCCGTGGTGGGCGGCGAACAAGGCGCCGGCCAGCCCTCCGAGGCCGATGACGGCCATGAGCAGGCCGAGCTCGATTCCGCCCCGGCCGAACTCGTCGCGCACCAGGAACGGCACGATCACCTGATAGTTGATAGCGAGCGTCGACACGATCGCCACGCTGAGCAACGCAATGCGCACGTCGCGCTGGTGCCAGGCGTAGCGAAGTCCCTCGCGGACCTGGCCGCGCCGGCGGGCCACGGGATCGGTACGACGCAGCTCGGAGACGCGCAGCCCGGCGATCGAAACGATCACCGCCGCGTACGAGACGCCATTCAGGATGAAGCACCACGCGACACCCACACCGGCGATCACGAACCCGGCGATGGCCGGGCCAACGATCCGGGCCCCGGTGAACAGCGCGCTGTTGAGACTGACCGCGTTGGCCTGGTTGTCCCGGCTTACCAGCTCAGGGATGAACGCACGGCGGGTGGGGATGTCCACCGCCATCACCACGCCGAAGACCAGCGCGAGCCCGTACACCATCCACACCTCGACGGCGCCCGTGAGCGTCACCAGGCCGAGCGCCAATCCAAGGGCGCCGGCCGCGCTGGCGGTGACCGACAGCACCTTGCGCTTGTCGAAGCGGTCGGCGAGCACGCCCGCCCACGCGCCCAGGGCCAGGATCGGCGCGAACTGGAGCGCGAGCGTGATGCCGAGCGCCAAGGGGTCGTTCGTGAGGCGCAGCACGAGCCAGGCCTGGCCCAACGACTGCATCCAGGTGCCGATTCCCGAGACTGCCTGGCCCACGAAGTAGCGACGGAAGTTGGGGCTCTCGTGCAGCGAGACGAACGTGCGGCGGCTGGCCCGCTTGAGCGGTGTCACGGCGCGTCGGTTTCGTCACGTACGACGCGGTCGAGCACCTCGACCGCGTCGGCCAGGAGCCGGCGATCGTCGTCGGACAGACTCTGGAGCCGCTGCGCGAGGTAGAGGGTCTTGTGCGAGCGGATGCGGGCCAGCAGCCGCCGCCCGGCCGGCGTGATCGCGACGCGGGTGACCCGGCGGTCGGCGCGGTCGGGATGTCGCCGCAGCAGGCCATGGTTCTCGAGACGGCCTGCCAGCAGCGTGATCGTGGGCGGCTGAACCTGCTCGTAGGCGGCCAGGTCGCCGAGGGTGATCGGGCCACGGCGCTCTACCGTGGAGAGCAGCGACAGCTGGCTGGGGGTGGCGCCACCGGGGTCGCTGTGCTGGCGGAGCCGGCGGGCGAGCCTCGTGACCGTGAGCCGGAGCCGATCCGACAGGTCCTCGGTGGCGCCGCCGGGGCTGGTCAATACTTCGTGAGGCACACTAACTATCTTACCCATCGGCCCCGGCCCGGGCCAGCGAGATCTTCCTCCGCCCCGGCCGGGGCGGGCCCTCAGTGCGGGCTGAGCGCGTCCACCACGTGGTCGATGGCCAGGGTCAGCGTGCGCACGTCGTCGGGCTCGATGGCGGGGAACATCGCGATGCGGAGCTGGTTGCGCCGGAGCTTGCGGTACGACTCGGTGTCCACGATGCCGTTGGCGCGCAACGCCGCGGTGATGGCGCCGGCATCCACGCCGTCGAAGTCGATCGTGGCCACCACGGGGCTCCGCTGGCCGGGATCGGCCACGAACGGGGTGGCGAACGGGCGCGAGCCCGCCCACGTGTACACGATCTCGGCCGAGCGCTCGCAGCGAGCCGCCGACCACTCGAGCCCGCCGTTGGCCAGCATCCACTCCAGCGTGTCGGCGATCAGGAACAGCGTGGCGAGCGCAGGGGTGTTGTAGGTCTGGTCGAGGCGCGAGTTCTCCAGCGCGAGCACGAGGCTCGAGAACGGAGGCTGCCATCGGTCCGATGCACCGATGCGCTCGATGCGCTCGATCGCCCCCGGCGAGCATGCGGCGAGCCACAGCCCGCCCTCGGAGGCCATCGACTTCTGGGGGGCGAAGTAATAGACGTCGAACGCGCGCGGATCCACGCGCAGCGCGCCGGCAGCCGAGGTCGCGTCCACGAGCACCAGGCCGGTGGCATCGGGGCGACCGATCGGCATCGCCACCCCGGTCGAGGTCTCGTTGTGGGTGAGCGCGTACGCGTCCACGCCGTCGCGCGGAATCGGCATGGGATGGGTTCCGGGGTCCGACTCGATGATCTCGGGGTCGTCGAGGAAGGGGGCGCCCGCGGTGACGGCGGCGAACTTGGCCGAGAACTCGCCGAACGACAGGTGCTGGCTGTGCCGCTCCACCAGCCCGAACGCGGCCGCGTCCCAGAACGCGGTGGTGCCACCGTTGCCGAGCAGCACCTCGTAGCCGTCGGGGAGCCCCAGCAGCTCGGCGACGCCGGCGCGGACGCGGCCGACCACCGAGCGCACGCCGGGTTGGCGGTGACTGGTACCGAGGTAGGTGTGGGCCGACGCGGCGAGGCCCGTGACGGCCTCGTCGCGGACCTTGGACGGTCCCGACCCGAACCGCCCGTCGCCGGGCACCAGGTCGCGCGGGAGGCGGATCGCTTCGGGGTCGGTGGCCATTCCGGCGGCGCTCAGGCGCCGTACTTGCGCAAACGACCGGCGTTGGCGAGCAGGATCGGCATCAAGGTCTTGGTGGACCGGATGCCGAGCCCGCCGCGCGCGCAGGCCCGCTCGCCGAACGTCTGGGTGTCGTCGCGCCCGCAATGGTGGCTCCACACGAGCCCCGGGACCGGATGCCAGGAGTGGGCCGCGAGCTGTGACGGGGTGGAGTGGTCACCGCTCACCGCGATCACGTCGGGCCCCAGCTCGCGCAGCGCCGGGATGGCGGCGTCGAGCGCCTCGACCGCGGCGATCTTGCCCGCGCGGTCGCCGTCCTCCCCGGCGGAGTCGGTGCCCTTGTGGTGCACGAAGAAGAAGTCGTAGCGGTCCCAGGCCTCTCTCAGCGCGGTGAGCTGCTCGTCGAGTGATGCGGGCCGGCCGAGCACGTCCATCCCCAGGAGCCGCGCGATCCCTCGGTACATCGGATAGACGGCGACGGCTGCCGCGCGCAGCCCGTAGCGCTCGACGAAGCCGGGGAGGTCACGATGGGTGTCGAAGCCACGGAGCAGCAGGCCGTTGGTGCGGGGCTCGTCGGCGAGCAGGGTGCGGACCTGGGCCGTGAGCTCGGCCACCAGCTCCGCGGTGCGCTTGGCCGCGGGATCGAGCGGCTCGGGCGCGAGCGGTGGGACGCCGGTGCGCTGGGGATCGGTGTCGCCGACGCGGGGGTCGAGACCTTCGCCCCGGAGCACCACCAGCACGCGGTACTCGCGTTCGTGGGCCACGAGCATGTCGACGCCCTCGAGCGAGATGCCGGCGCGTAGGCGGTCCACCACCGCGCGCGCCTCGTCGTCGCCCACCCGTCCCGCCCGCCGATCGATGACGAGGCCGTTCGCGCCGAGCGTGCAGAGGTTGCCGCGCGCGGCCACGTCGCCGGGCTCGAGGACCACGTCGAGCCCCGCGGCCGACAGTGCTCCCCGGCCGAGCTGGAAGGTCTCGGGGTCGTAGCCGAACAGGGCGAGGTGGCCCGGCCCTGACCCGGGGGTGATGCCCGGGCCGACCGGCTCGAGGAGCCCGCACACGCCTTCGGCGCACAGGGCGTCGAGATGCGGGGTGTGGGCCGCCTCCAGCTCGGATCCGCCGTCGGCGTCCGCGTAGCCGCCGAGCCCGTCGGCGACGACGAGCAGGATCTTGGTGTCGGCCGGCTGCACCAACGGCGTGAGGTCCACGCCGCCAACGCTACCGCCCCTCTGCGTTCGCCTTCGTGGTCGTTGTCGGGCGCTTCGTGGTGGTGGTGGTGGTGGTGCGCCACGACTCGAGATCGAACGCCTCGAGCAATGCCGCGTAGATGGCGCCGGCGATGCGATCGCCGCCGGTCCGGGTGAAATGGATGCCGTCGGGCGCGCGCACCTGCACGAGGGTGCCGTCGGGGTTCTGGAGAAAGTCGGTGTAGCCCCCGGTCCCAGGGATACCGACCGCCGCCACCGTGTCCACGTAGGAGACGCGTCCCGGTCGCGTCGCCGCTTCGGAGGCGAGGATCGCGTTGATCCAGTAGTAGCGGGTGTCGAAGCGGAGGGTGTTCGCCATGGGCGGGATGCCCACCACGAACAGCTTCGGCGCGCCGGGCGAGAGCGTCACCGCGTCCATGAGGCCGCCGACGCGCCGCCGGTACTCCGCTTCCCATGCCGGGGTGAGCAGCGGTGCCCCGCCACCTTCGCCGGTCAGCGCCTGGTCGTCGTTCGAGCCGAACGTGAGCACCATGGCGTCGGGCTGCTGGCTCTGGATCACCGAGGCCAGGTAGGCGGCCCAGTTGAAGATCTCGGGGCGCGCGAGGCCGGTGGCGATGTGACCGTCGACCGGTGCCGTCGGCACGATCGCCTGGCTCGTGACCGCGAAGTTGACCAGTGACTCACCCGGGGTGATCGACAGCGAATCGCCACCCACCCAGAGCCGGAGGGGCTTGGTCGGGGAGAAGGCCTTCTTCTTGGGAAGCGTCGTCGTGGTCGTGCCGCCGGCGGGGGGCGCGGTCTTCGGGCTCGGCAGGCTCACGTCGATGTCGTCATCGCCGCCCCGTCCGATCACATCTTGGAGCCCGCTGCGGACACGATCGAGGTAAAGCGCGTGGCTCACGTCGTACAGCGGGTCGGCGAGCGTGGTGGCGAGGTCGCGCTCCCAGCCGACGTCCTGGCCGAGCGCGGTCTTGCGGATGCCCGCCGCGTTGAGCAGCGCACCCACGAGCAGGCACACGAAGCCGACCATGATCACGTGGCCGGCGGCCATCGGTCGGCGAGTGCGAAGAGCGGGAGGGCGAGTGTCGATGGCCACGGGCTCAGAACTGGGAGTCATGGTCAGAACTGAAAATAGATGTAGGGGGCGACCTCGTGGGGACCCAACGTGTTGGTCACCATCAAGGCGAATCCGAGGGCGACGCCTTGGGCCACGGGCGAGAGCCGCGAGAACGCGGCCATGGCCCGTGCCATCGCACCCCGGGGGATGTACTGCTCGGCGAGACCGATCGTGATCATCGCGAGCACACCGAGGGTCACCAGCGGCGCAGCGTCGAACCACTCCGATGCGCTGAAGATGCGGCCCAGCACGTCACCGGCGTTGTCGAACGATTCGGCCCGGAAGAACACCCACGCCAGGCACACCAGATGGAAGATCCCGACGCGGGCCACGATGCGGCGCGTCCGGGTGTCGGGTGGGTCGGGGAGGCCCCGGGCCGTGCGGCGTGAGCGACGGTAGTGCTCGAGGCTGAGGAACCCGCCGTGGATCCCACCCCACACCACGAACGTCCACGCGGCGCCGTGCCACAAGCCGCCCAGCAGGAAGGTGAGCATGATGTTGCGGTAGGTGCGCAGCTTGCCGCCGCGGCTTCCGCCGAGGGGGATGTAGAGGTAGTCGCGCAGCCACCGCGAGAACGTCATGTGCCAGCGACGCCAGAAGTCCTGGATCGACGTGGCGGTGTAGGGGGCGTCGAAGTTCTGCGGGAAGCGGAAGCCCAGGAGGAGCGCCAAGCCGATGGCCATGTCCGTGTAGCCGGAGAAGTCGGCGTAGATCTGCACCGCGTAGCCGTAGACACCCACGAGCATCTCGATCGGTGTGTGCTGGCCCGGGCTCGCGAACGTGGTGTCGACGATCTCGGACGCGAGGTAGTTGGCGATCACCACCTTCTTGAAGAGACCGATGAAGATCAGGAAGAAGGCGCGGCTGGCATCCACCCGGCGGGGGTCGTGGCGTCGGCGCAGCTGGGGCATGAGCTCGACGGCACGCACGATGGGCCCCGCCACGACGTGGGGGAAGAACGACAGGTAGACGGCGAACTCACCGAAGTGCCCGGGCTCGAAGTCGCGCCGGTACACGTCGATCACGTAGCTCAAGGCCTGGAACGTGAAGAACGAGATGCCGATCGGGAGCGCGACGGAGGCGATGTCGGGTGAGAGGTCGAGCCCGAGGGTGTTCAAGGTGTTCGTGGCCGAGCTGACGAAGAACGCGTAGTACTTGAAGAACCCGAGCACGCCGAGGTTCACCACGACCCCGGCGACGAGCCATCGCCGACGAGCCCCTTCGTCGCTGGCGGCAGCGATGCGCGTGGCTACGAGGTAGTTGGCGACGGTGGAGCCGCCGAGCAGGAAGCAGAAGCGCCAGTCGAACCACCCGTAGAACACGTAGGAGGCGACGAGGATGAACGCCCTCCACGGGCGTGGCCGGTGCATCAGCAGCCAACTGACCGGCAGCACCACCATGAAGAAGGTCGCGAACGTGACCGTGGGGAAGAGCATCGGCGCGACCAGTCTCGCAGTCGCTCACCGCCCGCCGATGGCTGGTGGTCGGATCTTCTTGGCCTGGCTACGAGATCCGGAACACCACCGTCACCTCGAGGCTCACGATCTCGGAGCCGGGACTGATCGGGGCGCTCGAGTCGGCCACCGCCTCACGAAGCGCGATCGGCGGCCCCGAGGGCGTTCCCGACTCCTGGATGGTCAGGATCTCGCCCAGGTCGACGCCGGCCGCATCGGCGAGCTGCTCGGCCTGGTTGCGAGCCCGCTCAACGGCCCGGCGGCGCGCCGCGGCCACGAGGTCGCTGTCGTCGTCGAACGAGAATCCGATGGTGTGCAGCACCACGTCGTTGCCCGCCACGGTGGTGGCCGCATCGATCACGTCACCGGCCTTCGACAGGTCGCGGAGCTTGGCTGACACGGTGTTGCTCACCTCGTAGGCCACCACGTCGGCGTTGTCGTCGTACACGGGCCCGATCGACACGCCCGCGGTCTGGACGTCCTCGTCGGCCACCCCCGCGTCCCGGAGGACCTCGGCGACTTTGCGGGCGAGCTGGCTGTTGCGCTCGAGCGCGGTCTTGGCCGAGTGGTCACGGGTGCTCACGCCCAGCACGAGCTCGAGAACGTCGGGCACGCCCTGCACCTCGCCGATGCCCACGGCCGTGATCGTGCGCCGCGTGCCGCTCGCCTCGGTCTGTGCACCCCCGGGCAGCGCGAGCGCCAGCACGAGGGCGACGGCCAGCGCGGCCGCGCCGAGAAGACGGGTTCGGGTTCGCATCACGTGCACCTCCGGGTGGGGACGATGCACGGTTTGACG
>CAZCYE010000030.1:0-14983 GCA_964502775.1 uncultured Bifidobacteriaceae bacterium
TGCCGTTTCCGCCTTGAGAGGGCGGCGTCCTAGGCCACTAGACGACGGGGCCGGGCCGACGAGCGGTCGGAAGTCTCACCGACCGGATCCCTCGCCGGGTGGCTCGGGGGGGAGGACTCGAACCCCCAACGACAGGGCCAGAACCTGTTGTGTTGCCGATTACACCACCCCCGAAGGTCCCCCCAGGATAGCCAGCGGACGGCGAACGCCCCCCAAGAGCACCGGCCCCACCAGCGCGGTCGCGCGAGCGAGGCTCCCGAACCCGAAGATGCGACCCAGCGCCACGCGGAACGCCTCGGTCGCGAAGCGCCACCACTCGTCGAAGCCCCCGATCGGGCTGGTTCGTGTAGGCGAGGTCACGGCGTCGAAGCCCAGCTCGTCGGCGATGAGCTGCACCCGCAGCGAGTGGAACGGATCCGAGACCAGCACGACGCGGCGGATCGGAGGCTCCTGTTCGGCAAGAAAGCGGGCCGACGCGGCGAGCGACTCCCAGGAGTTGCGGCTGGTCGTCTCGCGCAGGATCACGGAGTCCGGGATGCCCCGCTGGTGGAGGTAGTCCGCACCTGCACCCGCCTCGGTGAACCGATCGCCGGGCTGGCTGCCCCCGGTCACCACCACAGTCGGGGCGATGCCCTCGTGGTACAGATCGGCGGCGTGGTCGAGGCGGGCCTTGAACACCGGTGACGGGTGGCCGTCGTACTGCGCCGCGCCGAACACGACGATCGCCTCGGAGGGACGCGGGTGGTCGGCACGAGCCGTCCGCCAGACCTGGACGAACGTGACCACGTAGTACACGACGATTGCTCCCGCGAGTACCACCACGACGCGGCGCGCGAGCCTCCAGGTCAGCCAGACGGGCATGGGCGTACCCCGATCAGCATGGGATCACGACGTCTCGAGACGAGCGAGCGCCACGTGGACCCGCGCGAGCGCCCGCTCCCTCCCCAACAGCATGATGGAGTCGAAGAGGGGCAGGCCATGGTGGCGCCCTTCGACGGCGGCGTAGACCGCAGGCAGCGCCCGCCGCGGCTTCAGCCCGAGCCGCTCGAGCACCGGACGCAGATCGATCGCCTCGGCCGTCCACTCGCACTGTTCGAGGTGCGCGGCAACGGCCTCGAGCACCTCGGCCGCCCGCTCGGTCGCCACCAGCCGGTCCCACGATTCGGGTGCGATCTCGAACTGATCCTCGTCGACGAACAGGAAATCGGCCTGCTCGAGCAGCGCGCCAAGCGTGGTCGCCCGCTCCTGCCCGATCCTCAGCGCCTCCCCCAACACGTCGCGGAGGCGAGGCCCGTAGCGCGCCTGGGCCATCGGCAGTACCCGGGCCTCGAGCTCGCCCAGCGTGAGGCGCCGGATCCACTCCCCGTTGAGCCAGTCGAGCTTGGCGTGATCGAACGCCGCCGCGGCGTGGGTCACGCGGCCGAGATCGAATGCGCCCACCAGCTCGTCGGTGTCGAGCACGTCTCGCCCGTCCTCCGGGGCCCATCCGAGCAGCGCCAGATAGTTCCGCAGGGCCTCGGGGAGATACCCCTCGGCGCGCAGCTCCTCGAGCGCCACCGCACCGTGACGCTTCGAGAGCTTGGCCCGGTCGGGTCCCACGATCAGCGGCAAGTGGGCATACGCGGGCGGCGCGCTCGACCCGAGCGCCGCCCGCAGGGCGAGCACGCGATGCGTGGAGTCCAGGAGGTCTTCTCCCCGGATCACGTGGGTGATCTCCATCTCCATGTCATCGACCGCGTTGGCCAGGAAGAACAGGGGTGTCCCGTCCGAACGCAGGATCACGAAGTCCGTGATGGTCGACCACTCCACCCGCACTCCGCCCCGCACCAGGTCCACGAACTCGCTCGATCCCTCGTCGGGGGTGCGGAACCGCAGGGTGCGGGGCCGACCTTCGTCGGCGAGGGCGTGGCGCTGATCGGCGTCGAGGGCACGACAGTGGCCGTCGTAGCCGGGGGGGCGTCCGGAGGCGCGCGCCGCCGCGGTTCGGGCCTTCAACTCGTCGTCGGTGCAGTAGCACTCGTACGCCCGACCCTGCGCGACGAGCTGCTCGGCCGCGGCGCGGTACTCGTCGAACCGCTGGCTCTGGAGTATGACCGGGCCGTCCCAGTCGAGCCCGAGCCACCTGAGGGTGTCCTGGATCCCGGTGACCCACTCGCCGCGCGACCGGGCCGCATCGGTGTCCTCGACCCGCAGGCGGAACTCGCCGCCGTGACTTCGGGCGAACAGCCAGTTGAACAGAGCGGTGCGCGCCGAGCCGACGTGGAGTGACCCCGTGGGCGCCGGCGAGAACCGCACCCGCACGGGTGCCTCTCCCATGCCCCCATTGTGGCTGGCGCGCGCTGCGAGCCTGCGGCCCGCTCACCTCGCCCATTCGGCGCCCAACGCCGCCCCACTCCCGGCGGCGCCCGGATGGGGTGGACCGGACCAGGTGAACCGGATCAGGCGCCGGGGCGGAACCGCTCCCGCCACACGACCCGCAGCTCGCGGACCCGGGGGGCCAGGTCGTGCGGCGCCGGGCACAGATCGCTCACCTCGATGGCATCGCACACCGCCTGGCGCGCCACGTAGTCGTGGTCGGCACCCCGCACCACGCCCCCGCGCCAGTGCGCGAACTCGATCTCGGGCGCTTCGCCGAGGTATCCGAGCACCAGCGCTGCGCACTCCACGTCGTCGCGCACCGGGGCCCGCCGATACGACGCGGCGCGCTTGGCCGCCACCGCGGCCACCACCGAGATCGCGTCGCCGAGGTGCTCGTGGGCGACGAGCGAGAGTCGATCGGCGAGGCGCTGGGCCAGCGTGAAGGCGTACCCGGTGTTGGGCCCGGGCGTGCCGAGGAGCTGGCCCCGGGGCTGGCCGTCGGCCACCTCGTCACCGGGACGCTCCGGTCGCCACGCCCGGGCCGCGGGCAGGTACACGCCGGGCGCGAGGTTGGGCTCCTGGCGGGGCTCGTCGCCGAGCGTGGGCACCACGTACGGGTCGGTCGCGATCAGGAGCTCCCGGCGCCCTCGGCGAGGAGGAGCCCGAAGACCAGCGAATCGCACAGCGCCTGCCACGACGCCTCGATGATGTTCTCGTTGACGCCGATCGAGGTCCAGGCCCGGTCGCCGTTGGTGGAGTCGATGAGCACCCGGGTCACGGCGCCGGTCCCCTTCTGGGTGTCGAGCACCCGCACCTTGTAGTCGGTGAGGTGCACCCGATCGAGCACCGGGTATCGGCTCCCGAGCGCTCGGCGCAACGCGGTGTCGAGCGCGTTCACGGGACCGTTGCCCTCGGCGGTGGCCACGACGCGCTCGGATCCGACGTGCACCTTCACGGTCGCCTCGGTTCGAGCACCGCCGGGAGCATCGGCCGCGAGGTCGTCGGTGATCACCCGGAACGACTCCACGCGGAACCAGGGTTGGCGCCAACCGGCCGCATGACGCATCAACAACTCGAGTGAGGCGTCGGCCACCTCGAAGTGGTAGCCCTCGTGCTCGAGGCGCTTGAGGGTGTCGACCACCTCGTTCACCTGCGGGCCATCGAGCTCGAGGCCCAGCTCGTGCGCCTTGAGCAGCACGGTCGAGCGACCGGCCAGCTCCGAGACCACGAAGCGGGTGCCGTTGCCCACCATGTCGGGAACCACGTGCTCGTAGGCGTCAGGGCGCCTCGCGATCGCACTGGTGTGGAGCCCGGCCTTGTGGGCGAACGCCGATGCGCCCACGTAGGGCGCCTGGGGGTCGAGCGCCATGTTCACCAGCTCGGCGATGTGATGCGCCACCGGCGTGAGGCGCTCCAAGCGCTCGGCGGGGATCGTCTCGATGCCCATCTTCAGCGTGAGGTCGGGGATGATCGTCGTCAGATTGCAGTTGCCGGTGCGCTCCCCATAGCCGTTGACCGTCCCCTGCACCTGCACGGCTCCCCCCCGCACGCCCGCGAGCGCGTTGGCGACGCCCGTCCCGGCGTCGTCGTGGAGGTGCACGCCCACGCCGACGTCGGAGCCGAAGTGCTCGACCACCGCTCGCACGGTCTGCTCCACTTCGTTCGGAAGCGTCCCGCCATTGGTGTCACACAGGATGAGGCGGCTCGCGCCGGCCGTCGCCGCCCCCTCCAGCACGCGGAGGCTGAACTCGGGGTTGCGCCGGTACCCGTCGAAGAAGTGCTCGGCGTCGAAGACCACGTCGAGATCGTGGCGATGCAGGAACTCGACCGACTCGGCCACCATCGCCACACCCTCGTCGAGGGTGGTCTGGAGCGCCTCCGTGACGTGGTAGTCCCACGCCTTGCCGACGATGCAGACGGTGGTGGTACCCGCATCCAGGAGGTGACGGAGGGTCTCGTCACGGTCCACCGTGCCGAGCGGTCGGCGCGTGGAGCCGAACGCGACCAGTGTCGAGGACGAGAGCGCGAGCTCGACCGCGATGCGGCGGAACAGCTCGTCGTCCTTGGGGTTGGAGCCGGGCCAGCCCGCCTCGATGAAGTCGACCCCCAGCCAGTCGAGCTGCTCGGCGATGCGGAGCTTGTCGTCGACCGTGAGCGAGATCCCCTCCAGCTGCGTGCCGTCGCGCAGCGTTGTGTCGTAGATCTCTACTCTTCTGGTCGCGCTCGCTGCGGGCGAGGGTACCTCGCCCGCGGGCGCTCGCCGCTCCTGGGCAGGCTCGCTCGCATTCGCTCGCTCACCGCCTTTTCGCCTAGGCATCCACGTACTCCAACCATTCCGCGTAGCGGTCCATCTCGCCGTGGACCGTGGCGTAGAAGATCTCCTGGATCTTGCGGGTCACCTCGCCGGGCTCGCCAATGGCGCGGTCGTCCACCTCACGGATCGGGACCACCTCAGCCGCGGTGCCGGTGAGGAACGCCTCGTCGGCGAGGTACAGGTCGTTGCGCAACAACGTGCACTCGCGCACGTCGATGCCGAGGTCGGTGGCGATCGTGATCACGGAGCGCCGCGTGACGCCGTTGAGCGCACCGGAAGACAGTGGCGGCGTCAGCAACACACCGTCCTTCACCACGAACACGTTCTCGCCCGTCGCTTCCGCCACTTCCCCACTCGTGTTGAGCATGATGGCCTCGTCGTAGCCGCCCTTGATCGCCTCGACCTTGGCCAGGCTCGAGTTCATGTAGATGCCCGTGCCTTTGGCGGCAACGGGATTGATGTTGGGATCCATGCGCCGCCACGTCGAGATCTTCATCCGCACGCCGTGGCGTAGCGCCTCTTCACCCAGGTATGCACCCCACGGCCACAGGGCGATCGACACGTTGACCGTGCACATCAGGGGATTGAGACCCATCTCGCCGTACCCGAGGTAAGCGATGGGGCGGATGTAGCAGGACTCCACCCCGTTGACGCGCACGGTCTCCTTGGTGGCCTCCACGAGCTCGGCCACCGAGTACGGAAGATCCATGCTGATGAGGTGAGCGGAGTCCGCGAGGCGCTGGATGTGATCGGTGAGCCTGAACACCGCGGGGCCACGGGCCGTCGCGTAGGCGCGGATCCCCTCGAAGACACCGGAGCCGTAGTGCAGCGTGTGCGTGAGGACGTGCACGTTGGCGTCGTCCCACGGGACCAGCTCGCCGTCCATCCAGATCTTGTCGGTCTTCTGAATCGGCATGCCCGTGCCTCTCTACACACGACCGGCGACGGCGTCGCCGATCTCGCTCGTGGACCCGCTCACGTCGTCCGACTTGGCGAGGGCGTCCCTCACCCGGGCCGCGGCCTCGTCCTCACCGAGGAACTCCAACATCATCGCGGCCGAGATGATGGCCGCCCGCGGATCTGCCGTCCCGGTTCCGGCGATGTCGGGCGCAGACCCATGGACGGGCTCGAAGACCGAAGGGCTGGTGCGGGCGGGATTGAGGTTCCCCGACGCCGCCCTTCCTACACCCCCGGACACGACACCGGCGAGGTCGGTGAGGATGTCACCGAAGAGGTTGTCGGTCACGACCACGTCGTAGCGGGAGGGATCGGCAACCAGGTGGATGCAGGCCGCGTCCACGTGCTGGTACGCGGTGCTCACGCCCGGGTGCTCGGCCGCCACGGAGTCGAAGGTGCGCTGCCAGAGATCGCCCGCGAACGTGAGCACGTTGGTCTTGTGCACGAGCGTGACGTGCTTGCGTTCGCGCCGGCTCGCCAGATCGAAGGCGAAGCGCGCACAGCGCTCCACCCCGAAGCGCGTGTTGACCGAGCCCTGGGTGGCCACCTCCTGGGCGGTGTCCTTGCGCAGGAAGCCACCCTCGCCCAGGTAGGTGCCCTCGGTGTTCTCGCGCACCACGACCATGTCCACCCCGTCGTTGTAGCGCCCGGGGCCGGCCATGAACGGGCGGAGGTTCACGTAGAGGTCGAGCTCGAAGCGCAACCGGAGCAGCAGTCCCCGCTCGATGACACCGGGTGGCACCTCGGGTGTGCCCACGGCACCGAGCAGGACCGCGTCGAGTGAGCGGATCGCCTCGAGATCGGCGTCGGGGAGCACCGCGCCGTCGCGCAGGTACCGGGTGCCGCCGAGATCGAAGGGCACGCCCTCGTAGGCGAGACCGGCCGCGTCCAGCACCTTGAGCGCCTCCGCGACGACCTCGGGTCCGATCCCGTCGCCTCCGATGATCCCGATCCGGTGGGTCACGACCCCTCCTGTGGCCTTGCTGGTGTGACCTCGCTCTCGGCGAGGCCACCACAATGAAAAACCGCCCACCAAGGTGGACGGTTGCGAGCAGACGACGGCGAGCGACGTCTGCTACTCGAGAATGACGAGCTCGCGTGGTTGCCGCATGAGGTGCATCAGTCTCGCAGGCCCGACGAAGGCGGTCAAACGACATGCACGGCGGTCGCTCGTGGCCCGATACGCTCCGCCCGGTGGACGAGGTGCACCTCTCCCAGGATGCGCTCGACCGCCTCCGCGCCGAGCTGGAGCAGCGCACGACGCTCCGGCGCCAGGAGATCTCACTCTGGATCGAGCGGGCCCGGGAGCACGGCGACATCCGCGAGAACGCTGACTACGACGCGGCAAAGAACGAGCAGGGTCACAACGAGGCGCGCGTCCGCCATCTCGAGGCGCTGCTCAAGGCGGCGATCATGGTGGAGGGCCCGGGTGGCGACGTCGTGGCGCCCGGGACGATCGTCGAGATCCGAATGGACGACGAGGACGACACCATCCACTACCTCGTGGGGTCCATCGAGGAGCGCCACGACGACTTCGACGTCCTGTCGACCTCGTCACCGCTCGGTCAGGCCTTGCTCGGCGCCACCCCCGGCCAAGTGGTCACCTACCAGGGGCCCCGTCGCACGTTCCAGGTCGAAGTGGTGAGCGTGCGAGCCGTCTCGCCGTAGCCGCGAGGCGCGCGCGGACCGGGAAAGCGGCGACGGCCTCGAGGGGGGCGATCCTCGAGGCCGGTCGCACGCGCTTGTGACCCTCATATCGAGCGAGCGTCGCGGTCGTTACACCGGCCTTGCGCGCCATGGGCGCGCCCGGTGGGAGACGGTCCCGGGGGGCAAGCCCCCCGGGACCGACCACCAATCCCGAGGGGGGCGGTCCCCAGGATCGGCTGTGTCAACCGAGCGGTCGGGCTCGGTCAGACCTCCAGGACGAGCCGGCGGCGCGCACCACGCCGGCGGGCGTCGCCGGCCAGGAGCAGTGAGCCCACGGCGATGAGGGCGATGCCGAACGGTGGCAGCCAGCTCCCACCGGCGCCGGTGACCGGCAGCACCTGGATGCCGCCCACCTCGATGGTCGGGTCGTTCTCGACCGTCACCAGAGCGCGAGAACACCGAGAATGCGGGTAAATCCTGCCCCTGATCTCATAGCAACCGCCCTCTCAGTCAATGAGGGGTCGGTTTCGCTATGGCTCCCCGCGGGCGCAGCGACCAGTTCTGCCCGAGGTTCTCGGCCTCCCCAATTGCCCTTGCGTCCACTACATCGACTCAGTACCCGATCCGTTACGAGCGAAACCCGTGAACTGGAGGCACGATCCTGCCGAAACCCCGGTGTGCGGGCGACCGAGGGCCCACGACTTAGGCTCGCGGCTCACCGGGAGGACGCGCTGTTGCTCGGCTCCGAGTTCCAGTCCCTGCTCGAGCAGGCACAGCGTGGGTCATTGGCCGCGTTGGGCGCGCTGTACGAGCACCACCAGCCCTCCACCTTGGCGTACCTCCGTGCCCGGGCCGGCCAGGACGCCGAGGACCTCGCTGCCGATGTCTGGGTCGACGTGGCCCGTGGCCTGTCGAGGTTCTCGGGCGACGAGGGCAACTTCCGGGCCTGGGTGTTCACGATCGCTCGCCGGCGGGCGATCGATGCCCGGCGACGGTCGTACCGCCGGAACACAGAGCCGACGACGGTGGAGACGATGAGCGAGATCAAGTCTCACGACGATCCGGCCGAGCAAGCTGTCACGCAGCTGCAAGCGGCCGAGGCGATCGAGGCGATGGACCAGCTCACATCCGACCAGGCCGATGTGATCGCGCTCCGAGTGATCGGCGGGCTGAGCGTTGAGGAGACCGCCGCCGCGATGCATAAGCGGCCCGGGACCGTGCGCGTGCTGCAGCATCGTGCGCTCCAGGCGCTCGCGCGCATACTGCAGGACGCGTCCGAGGAGGACGAGGATGCGTGAGTGGTTGCTTCGCGCGATGCGTAACGCGCGGCAGGGGCGCGGCGATAGACCTCGCGTGCCTCCCATTCTCGAGCACGAGGTTGACACCCTGCTCGCCGGCTCGGCCCGCGCCGCGCCCGAGGGCTACGCCTCGGTGGCCGAGACCATCGAGCAGTTGCGCGCGCTCCGTGACCCCGCGCGTCATGACGACGCGTTGCTGGCCCGGATGGCCGGGGCGCTGGAAGGAACCCGCGGCGCGACGGTCGGTAGCAGCCATCGCCGGTGGCGCGCGCTCGGCGTGGCTATGGGAGCGGCGGTGGCGCTGCTCGCGCTCACCGTGGGACTCGCGGCCGCCGACCTACTGCCCGGCGGCGCGCAGAGCTTCGTGTCCGACGTGCTCGACGACATCGGCGTCTCGGTCCCTTCGGGGGACGGCGCGGGTGAGGAATCGGGCCTGGGTGTCGATCCAGCGGCCGAGCCGCCCACCGCCGCCGCGCTTCCCGGGCTCTGCAACGCCTACTTCAACGGTGAGGGCACCGAGCAGAAGCACGGGGCGATGGCCTTCCGGCGTCTCGTCAACGCGGCCCAACAGGATGCCGAGGGCGGAACCACCGACGACGACGCGGTGCGCTCCTACTGCGAGAACGCGGGCGTGGACTTCTCCGAGGAAGGCAAAGGCGCCTCGTCTGCCCCACCGGGCAGCGCCGGCGGTCCGCCGTGCGGCGACCCACCCTGTGGTCAGGGCCAGGGTCAGTCCCAAGGGCAGGGTCAGTCCCAAGGGCAGGGTCAGTCCCAAGGGCAGGGACCAGCCCAGGGTCAGGGACTAGGTCAGGGCCAGGGACAAGGCGAGGGCAACGGCCCACCGTGCGGGACGCCGCCCTGCGGCCCCAAGCCCTAGCCGCGTTCTCCGGGCGACACTCGCCCGCACGCAACGGCGGCAGGCGCGCCGCGACTCGATGGCAGACTGGGCCCATGACCACGACGCTGTCGCAGAAGGTGTGGGAGCGCCACGTGGTGCACGCCGCCGACGGCGAACCCGACCTGCTCTACGTGGACCTCCACCTGATCCACGAGGTGACCTCGGCCCAGGCCTTCGACGGTCTGCGCCTGAACGGCCGCACCGTTCGCCGGCCCGACCTGACGGTGGCGACGATGGATCACAACGTCCCCACCACCGATCTCGGCGTGGGCGTCAAGGATCCCATCTCGGCCCGTCAGATGGAGGTGCTGGCCGCCAACTGCGCCGAGTTCGGGATCCGCCTGTACCCGATGGGCGACGCCGGCCAGGGCATCGTCCATGTGATCGGGCCCGAGCAGGGCCTGAGCCTCCCGGGGATGACCATCGTGTGCGGTGACAGCCACACGTCCACCCACGGCGCGTTGGGGGCGCTCGCGTTCGGGATCGGCACGAGCGAGGTGGAGCATGTGCTCGCGACCCAGACGCTGCCCCAGGCGCGCCCCGGCACCCTGGCCATCACGGTGGAGGGCGAGCTGCCGCCCGGCGTGACCGCCAAGGACATGGTGCTGACGATCATCGCCCGCATCGGGACGAGCGGCGGCTTCGGCTCGATCATCGAGTACCGCGGCTCGGCGGTGCGCGCCCTCTCGATGGAGGGGCGGATGACCGTGTGCAACATGTCGATCGAGGCGGGAGCGCGCGCCGGTCTCGTCGCTCCCGACGACACCACGTTCGCCTACATCGAGGGCCGGCGCTTCGCACCAACGGGCAAGGAGTGGGAGCGCGCGCTCGACGACTGGCGAACGCTGCGCACCGACGACGACGCCGCCTTCGACAAGGAGGTGGCGATCGAGGCCTCGACCCTGCGGCCGTCAGTGTCGTGGGGCACGAACCCCGGCCAGACCGTCACGATCGACGATGCGGTTCCCGACCCCGACGCGATGCCCGAGGGCCGCGAGCGCGACGCCGCGCGCCGGGCGCTCGAGTACATGGGTCTCGAACCCGGTACTCGCATCCGAGACATCGAGGTGGACACGATCTTCATCGGGTCGTGCACCAACTCCCGTCTCGAGGATCTGCGCGCCGCGGCCGACGTGGTACGGGGTCGACGAGTGCGGCCCGGCATGCGCGCGATGGTGGTGCCCGGGTCGTACCAGGTGAAGGTCGACGCCGAGGCCGAGGGCCTGGACATGGTGTTCACGGACGCCGGCTTCGAGTGGCGTGAGCCGGGCTGCTCGATGTGCCTGGCGATGAACCCCGACAAGCTCGCCCCCGGGGAGCGCAGCGCCTCCACGTCGAACCGCAACTTCGAGGGCCGCCAGGGCAAGGGTGGCCGTACCCACCTCGTGTCACCGCCCGTCGCCGCCGCGACCGCCATCGCCGGCTCGTTCACGACCCCTGCCGATTTGGAGTGATGCGGCACCCAGAGTGAGCGCAGCGAGCGCCGGGTGCTCGTCAGGGAGCGAGCGACCGCGAGCCGGGTACCCCAGGCGAGCAGCGAGCGACCGAGACAAGCCGGATCAGCTGGCGGCGCTGAGCGGTACGACCGGCGCGAGCGTGGGAGTCGCCGCGAGGTCCCAAGCCAGCCGGGTCGCCTCGAACGCCTCGGCAAGGTGCACGCGGCCTTGCGAACCACGGAAGCGAGCCTCGGCCTCGATGGACTCGAGATCCACGGGCCCGCCGCGCAGAACCTGCGAGAGGTGCGCACGCAACGACGCGAGCTTGCCGTCGAACACGTCGGTCACGTCCACGTACACGGTCGGCTCGAAGCGCTGGGTGGTCGGTGTCTCGTAGTGCAGGATCGTGTGCAGCCGGCGACCCGACGCCAGGCTCGCGGTCGCGGTGGCGCGGTGGTCCTGGTGGGTGTCGTTGGGCGCATGCGTGTACATGACCTCGGCGCCGCTCACGTCCACGGCCTGGTCGATCACTTCCACGCTGGGGGCACCATCGGGCACGAAGCCGTCCTCGAAGCCACCCCAGAGCAGCTGGGCGCCGATGCGACGGGTCGACTCCTCCTGCTCGGTGCGCCGATCCATGCCCTCGAGCGTGCCCCGACCACCCGAGGTCATCACGAGAATCGTCACCTCGTCGCCCCGCTCCACGTGGCGCAGCAAGGTGGCCCCGCAACCCAGCTCCACGTCGTCGGGGTGAGCCCCTATCGCCAAGACCCGCATTGCCCATGCCTCCCGCAGTAGCCGCGTCTTCACCACCTCCATCGGCCCGTATCCAGGGTTCCTTGACGACTTTGGGCCGAAAGTCCCCTTCGGGCACACCGGCGAGGCGGGCCTGGGGACTCGTCCCGTTTCGACGTGGTGCGCTCAGGCGATGGTGACGGTCACCGTGCCGGCAGCCGGGTCCGTGGCGAGCGTGAACGGGCGCTCGGTGTCCAGCCCGAGCACCCAGGTGAGCTGGGCCTCGAAGTCCTCCACCACCCGGGCCTGGAGCACGTGAGCCGTGCCGGCCGGGGTGGAGGGATCGGGAGTCACGCAGGTCCGGGGGAACCCCGGGGCGTCGAGGTCGTGACAGGACGCGGCGAACAGGCGCACGAACAGGAACGCGGTCCCGGGCACCGCCAAGGGCTCATCCGAGGGGGCGGCGGTGACGGGACCGGGCCGGTAGCCGACCTCGACCGACGGGACGGTGGGGACGCCGCCGGACCCCGGCCGGAAGCTGAACACCACCACGTCGCAGCGCTCCACGCTCGTCGCCTCGACCGAGTGGAGGTGGGCGGTCGGCGCCTCCGGCACGAGCACGCTCTGGGTCACGACGGTCGCTCCCTGCACCGCGCACGGCGCAGCCGGAGTCGATGTGGTCGACGTGGTGCTCGACGACGTGGTGGTGGTCCGCCGGGCACCGTCGTCGCCCGACACCGCCAGCCCCACGCCCACGCCCGCGCCGAGCGCGAGCACCAGGGCGAGCACGAGGAGCAACGTCCGTCGTTGCATCAACCCGTCTCCTCGGCTTGCTCCTCGAGGTGTTCCACGTCGCCCTCCCCAGCTCCATCGGCCAGTGCATCGGCCGGTGCATCGGCCAGTGGATCGAGCCGGTGCCGATGCATGAGCCACGAATCGCGGGGCTCACCGTCGAGCTCATCGTGACTCGGGAGGATCCGGACGCGCCGGAACCCCGCTCGCTCGTAGCAGCGTACGGCGCGGTGGTTCTCCACGACCGGATCGGTCACCACGAGGTGGGCGCCCTGGGCCGAGAGCAACCAGTCCGACACGGCGCGCACCTGGTGGGTGCCAATGCCGCGACCGTGGAGCCGGGACTCGCCGATGAACTGGTCGATGCCGAAGGCGTGCACGCCGTCGTCCAGCCCGTACTCGACTCGGCTCTCGGCCTCCTCGTCGGCCTGGAGGGAGTACCACTGCTGGAAGCCGATGGGGCGACCGTCGAGCTCGACGATGGCGTAGGTCACGTGCGGGTCGCCGATCACGTGCTCGTGCACGAAGGCCTCGTCGTAGGTGGTGCGGGTCCCGAACCACCATCGGCCCACCTCGGGGTCACGGAGCCAGCCGGCCAGCCGTTCGACATCGTCGTCCGCGACGGGACGGAACGCCAGCGCACCGGCCACGAGGTAGGGCGCGCTCATGTGTGAGAATCCCAGTTGATGACCAAGCACAGCGGATGGCGACGGGTACTCGGGCTGGGCGTCCTGGCGACGGTGGCGTACGCCATCTGGCGCGCGAGTGAAGACCGGCGCGCGGAATCGGGGATCTCGTGGCAGCCCCAGCCCTTCCCGTTCCCGCCCGAGCCGCGTGCCACCGAAAATGGCGGGCCCGGCGGGACGGCCGGAGATCGGCCGAGTGAGAGCGCGCCCGGCGGCGAGTAGCTAGTCGAGCTCGATGGCGCGCGCATCGAGCACACCAGGCTCGGAACGCAGCCGTTCGACCACGTCGCTTCCTACCGCGGAGTACGTGGAGATGGCCATGAGCGCCGCGGCCCCCTCGGCGTTGGTCCCCACATCCATGTCGGCGATGTTCACCCCGGCGTCCCCGAGGATCGAGCCGACTCGGCCGATCCTCCCGGGCTCGTCGGCGTTGCGCACCACGAGCATGTGGCTCGATGGGGGCAGGTCGACACTGTGGTCGTCGATGCCCACGATCCTGGGTACGGCACGCTTGCCGAACAGTGTGCCCGCCACGTGCACCGATCGGTCACCCACTCGCCCGCGCAGCGTGATCAAGTTCACGTAGTCGAGCGCGGATGACGATGTCGTCTCGCGCACCTTCATGCCACGGGACTCCGCGAGCTGGGGCGCGTTCACGAACGACACGGGCTCGTCCACCACCGCGCCGAGCACACCCTTGAGCACGCCCAGGGTCAGCACGCGGCAGTCGTAGTCGGCGATCTCGCCCTCGTAGGCAACCTCGAGCGTGTCGGCGGCACCGCCGGCGAGCCCCGTGAACAGCCGTCCCAACCGCTCCGCGAGCGGGAGGAAGGGCTGCACGGTGGCGCTCGCCTCCTTGGCCGCGAGGTTCACCGCGTAGGGCACGAACTCTCCCCGCAACGCCAGGATGACCTGCTCGGCGATGGTCTGACCGGCCTTGTCCTGGGCCTCCTGGGTGGACGCGCCCAAATGCGGCGTGACCACCACGCCGTCGAGCCCGAACAGTGGTGAAGCGGTCGTGGGCTCGGTGGCGAACACGTCGAGGGCCGCGCCGGCGATGCGCCCGGAGCGCACCGCGTCGGCGAGCGCGGCCTCGTCCACGATGCCGCCCCGAGCGGTGTTCACGATGCGCAGGCCGGGCTTGGCGTGCGCAAGCAGATCCGCATCGACGAGCCCGATCGTGTCGGGCGTCTTGGGGAGGTGGATCGTCATGAAATCGGCCTGCAGCACGAGTTCGTCGAGTGTTCCCACCATGCTCACGCCGAGCTGGCGGGACCGCTCGGGGCTCACGAACGGGTCGTAGGCGAGGAGGTGCATCCCGAACGCCAACGCGCGTTGGGCAACGAGCACCCCGACGCGCCCGAGGCCGACGATGCCCAACGTCTTGCCGTGCAGCTCCGTCCCCTCCCAGCGGGCCCGCTCCCACGCCCCGGACGTGAGCTGCGCGTGCGCCTGGGGGACGTTGCGGGCCTGGGCGAGCAGCAGGGCCATCGTGTGCTCGGCGGCCGACACCACGTTGGACTGGGGCGCGTTCACGACCATCACGCCGCGGCGGGTGGCGGCCTCCACGTCGACGTTGTCGAGCCCGATCCCGGCCCGGCCCACGACCACGAGGTCCGAGGCGGCCTCGAGCAACGCGTCGTCCACGACCGTGGCGCTGCGGATCACCAGCGCCGCCGCGCCCGGGATCTCGGCCCGGAGCTGCTCGGCGCTCAACCCGAGTCGCACCTCCACGTCGAGACCAGCGGCACGGAGGGCGTCGAGGCCCAGCTCGGCCAGCTCCTCGGCGACGACCACCCGCGATCCCACGACGTGAGGCTAGCGACCGCGAGCCGGGTATCCCGGCGAGCAGCGAGCCGGGC
>CAZCYE010000030.1:15083-19077 GCA_964502775.1 uncultured Bifidobacteriaceae bacterium
GTGAGGCTAGCGACCGCGAGCCGGGTATCCCGGCGAGCAGCGAGCCGGGCCCCGAGCGGGCCGGTGCGAAGCACCAAGAGCGGGACAGATGAGGCTAGCGACCGCGAGCCGGGTATCCCGGCGAGCAGCGAGCCGGGCTCCGATTCGCTACCGGAGCAGCGCGCGGATCCGATCGATTCCCTCGGCGATGTCAGCGTCGGCGACCGCGAAGCACATGCGCATGTACCCCGGAGCGCCGAAGGCCTCGCCGGGCACCACGGCCACCCGAGCCTCGTCGAGCAACACGTCGGCGAACTCGAGGCTCGTGGCCACGGGGCGCCCCGCGATCTCACGACCCAGTGCCCCGGCGACCGAGGGGAAGCAGTAGAAGGCGCCCTCGGGCTCGAGGCACGAGATGCCGGGGATCGCGTTGAGCCCTTCGTACATCACCGCGCCGCGGCGCGCGTACACCGACCGCATCTCGGCCACGGCCTCGAGCCCGCCGGCGACCGCGGCGAGCGCGGCGCGCTGGGCCACGTTGCTCACGTTGGAGGTGGTGTGCGACTGGAGACTGGTGGCGGCGTCGATCACGTCGAGCGGCCCGATCATCCAGCCGACGCGCCATCCGGTCATCGCGTAGGTCTTGGCGACGCCGTTGAGGATCACGCAGGTGTCGGCGAGCTCGGGCACGAGCGCGGGCATCGAGGTGAAGCGATGGTCGCCGAAGGTGAGGTGCTCGTAGATCTCGTCGGTGACCACCCAGATCCCGTGCTCGAGCGCCCAGCGCCCCAGCGCCTCCACCTCGTCGGGTGGGTACACCGCGCCGGTGGGATTGCTGGGCGACACGAACAGCAACGCCTTCGTGCGTGGTGTGCGGGCCGCCTCGCACTGGTCCACGCTCACCCGGAAGGCAGCCTGCTCATCGGTGGGCAGCACCACCGACCGGCCCCCGGCGAGCGTGATCGCCTCGGGGTAGGTGGTCCAGTAGGGCGCCGGCAGCAGCACCTCGTCGCCGGGGTCGAGCAGCGCGCGGAACGTGTTGTACACCGCGTGCTTGCCACCGTTGGTCACGAGCACCTGGGCGGCGTCGCACTCGAAGCCCGAGTCGCGCGCGGTCTTGGCCGCGATCGCCGCTCGCAGCTCGGGGAGCCCGGGCGTCGGCGAGTAGTGGTGGTTCGCCGGGTCGGCGCACGCGGCTTCGGCCGCGGCCACGATGTGGGCCGGGGTCGGGAAGTCGGGCTCACCGGCCCCGAAGCCGACGACCGAGGTTCCCTTGGCGCGCAGGGCGCGGGCCTTGGCGTCCACGGCGAGCGTGGCCGACGGGGTGATCGACGAGATGGCGGCGGAGACCCGGGACACGCCGTCATCCTCGCATGGCATCGAGCTCAGGCGGGCACCGACTGCTCGGCGACCGGGTCCCAGGCGCGGAGGTCCGCCAGGCGGGGATCGTTCGAGAACACCTCGACGATCGGCTGCTCGAGCGCGAGGCGTCGCATCACGAGCCGAACGTCGTTCTCCTGGTTCCAGAGCATCAACGTGACGGCCACGCCGCTCTCGCCCGCGCGGGCGGTGCGTCCTGACCGATGCAGGTAGGCCTTGTGGTCGTCGGCAGGGTCGTAGTGCACCACCACGTCGACCGCGTCGATGTGGAGGCCCCGGGCGGCCACGTCGGTGGCCACGAGCACGGGGATCTTCCCGCTCATGAAGTCGGCGAGCGCGCGCTCGCGAGCGACCTGGCGAAGGTCGCCGTGGATCGCGCCGGCCTTCACCCCCTCCTTGAGCAGGTTGGTCACGAGTCGGTCGGCGCCCCGCTTGGTTCGACAGAACACCAGCGTGCGCCCGACCCCGGCGGCGATCGCCTTCACCACGCGCACTCGATCCATCTCGTGCACGTAGAAGAACCGGTGGTGCATCTCGTCGACGGTGGGATCGCCGGAGTCGACCTCGTGGGAGATGGGATCGTTGAGGTAGCGGTTGATGAGCGAGCGGATCGCGCCGTCGAGGGTGGCGCTGAACAGCATCGTCTGGTGCGGGGCCTCGATGCGGTAGAGGAGCTTCTGCACCTGGGGCAGGAAGCCCATGTCGAGCATGCGGTCGGCCTCGTCGATCACGAGCGTCTCGACCGCGCCGAGGTTCAGCTCCCCCCGCTCCATGAGATCGATGAGCCGCCCCGGCGTGCCCACCACCACGTCCACGCCTCGGCGCAGGGCTTGGATCTGGGGCTCGAACCCCACGCCGCCGTACACGGCGACCACGCTGCGGTCCTTGATCGGTGCCAGGGCCGCGAGTACCTCGTGCACCTGGTTGGCGAGCTCCCGGGTGGGGGCCAGCACCAGCGCAGTGGGCCGGCGGGGCTCGGCCGAGCTGATGCGGTCGAGCAGCGGGAGCCCGAAGGCCAGCGTCTTGCCGGAGCCGGTCCTGGCCTTGCCGCAGACGTCACGCCCCGCCAGCGCGTCGGCGATGGCCAGGGCCTGGATGGGGAAGGGGGTCTCGATGCCCTGCGCGCGCAAGGCCTCGACGAGGCCGCGCGAGACGCCCAGCCCCTCAAAGGTGGTCATGAATGTTCACTCCTACGGGTGTGGGAACGCCGCAAGGATGGCGGCGCCGGGTCGTCCCCGACGGCCCGGACACTCCGAGTGAGCTGAGGAAGACCCGACCGGCACCGGCGGTGCCTGTCAGATCACGAGCATACACCGGCACGGATTGGCCTCCGTGCACGACGCGTTCAGGCGCGGCCGTGCTCGATCTTCGGGTCACGGCAGGTTCGGGGGGCGCTGACCGGGTTGCAGCGCACCTGGATCCGCCGGTCGATGCGCGCCACGTAGACGGACGACCATGGCTTGGCCGATCCGGGGACGGGGTAGTCGGTGCTCACCCAGTGCGCGCCGCTGGCGAACGCGGCGTCGCGTCGGGTCGTGTCACCCGAGCGCGGCGTCTCCACGGGGAGATCGGCCCGGGTGCGGACGAGGTAGCCCCGAGCCACCAGGTCGCGGATCCGGGCCGTGTTGGACCCTTGCGGGTCGTCGATCTTCACCACCGCGGCGTCGGGCTCGCCCGGGATCGACGACGTGAACATCACACGCCCCTCGAGCGACGGATGACCGGCGACGTAGAGGTCGTGCACGATGCCGCCCCTCGACAGCACGAACATGAAGCGGCCCCGCAGCTCGTCGAGCCTTGGCCAGCCGTCACGCAGGACCGCGGCTTCGAGCGTCGGACGCCGACCCCGGACGTCGTCGGGTACGAGCAGCTGCTCGGGTGCGAACACCGAGCGGATCTCGGCATCGAGGTCGTCGAGCAGCGCGGCCGTGATGGAGCTGTCCCTCGGCTCCACCAGCACCGCGATCGGCGCATGACGGGGGTGGGCCGCCGACCAGTTCCGGGCCGCCTCGAGACACGTGACGAGCAGTTCGCAGTTGGCGTTCATGTCACGGTCCTTGATGTGGAACACCTTCCAGCCCGGCACGCCCAGGGGCCGCCAGCGGTCGCCGTCGGGATCCGCGAACACGTCGAGCTCGAGCTGGCGCACGCCGTAGCCGCCGAGCTGCTCGGGGATCGGGGGCTGCGCGTAGTCGAGGTTGGACGGCCCGGGCGTGAAGAAGCCGAACACGTCCTCGATGAACGAGTCGGGAGGAAGGTGGTAGCTGTTGTGCGTACCGACGGCCTGGATCTCGTTGAGCCGCAGGGCGGGCGCTCGGGGGGGCGCTGGCTCGTCGGGCTCGTCGAGGAGCAGGACGACGCCTGCCGCGACGGCGACTCCGACCGCCGCCACCGCCGCGGCCCACCTCGCTCGTTTGGCCCCTCTGCTGTGCATCCCGCGGCCAACGCTAGGAGCGTGGGCGTGGTTCCTACGGCACCACACGGCTCAGTGCGCCAAGATGTCTCCCGACTCCACGAGGGCGGGGCGCGATGTCACGGCAAGAAGGACCACTGACCCAGGACCCTGGCTGGCCGTCGCTGCGGATGATCGTGCCTTGGGGTCTGTGGCCTCCGCTTGCAACGCGGCGGGCTCGAA
>CAZCYE010000031.1:0-4676 GCA_964502775.1 uncultured Bifidobacteriaceae bacterium
CACCGCGTCGAGCACCGCACCGCGCACGCCACGCGCCTCCAGCACGCGCAGGGCCGCCGCCGTCGTGCCCCCCGGCGAGGTGACCGCGGCGCGCAAGGCCTCGGGGCTCTGCTGCGGATCGTCGAGCAGGGCGGCCGCGCCGAGCAGGGTCTGGCGCACGAGCGCGTCGGCCACTGGTCTCGCGAGGCCCGCGAGCACCGCGGCGTCGATCATCGCCTCGGCGAGCAGGAACACGTACGCCGGGCCCGAGCCCGAGACCGCGGTGACGGCGTCGAGCTGGGCCTCCGGCAACCGCACGACCGTGCCCACCGCACCCAGCACGCGCTCCGCCGTCTCGAGGTCCGCGCCGCTCGCCTCCGCACCGGCGGAGATCGCGGCCGCGCCGCGCCCGACCAGCGCCCCCACGTTCGGCATCGCCCGCACCACGGGGCGGCCCGGGACCATGCGCTCGAGGTCGGCGACGGCTACGCCCGCCGCGAGCGAGATCACGAGCGTGCGCGGTCCGAGCGTGTCGACGCAGGACCCAAGGGCGACAGCCACGTCGGCCGGCTTCGTCGCCACCACGACGGCGTCGGCATCAGCGGCGGCCCACGCCGGGCTGGGGACCACGCGCACGCCGGGGAACGCCTCCTCCAGCACGCGCCGCCGCTCCGGATCCACCTCGGCCACGGCGAGCACCTCGGCGTCCCACCCGGCGTCGAGCAGGCCCCCGACCAGGGCTTGACCCATCCGCCCACCGCCCAGCACCGCCAGCCGGTCCATTGGCTCAACCTACACACGGCGCCGCCGCGCCCGGCGCGTGGTTAGCCCGCGCCGGGGTGGCCCCACGATGCGCACGACGCGTCTCCTCAGGCACCGACCCTTCGGTCACCCACCCCTCGGTCATCCACTCCTCGGTCATCCGGGCTGATTGACCGATCGCCGGGCCCGGAATTACGGTGCGCCCACGCCGGGGTGACGGTTCGACGCTCGAGCGTCGTGACGCCGCCCCGCGTCGGTAGTGCTCGCTGGGGCCGTGACGTGAATCGGAGGCGTCGGGGGCCGGCCGTTCGGAGGAGGTCGCGATGGGTGCAGCACCGCAGCTCGAGGTCGACGCCAAGATGATGCCGGTGTCCTTCTCGGTCGACGAGACGGCGCTGATCGTCGTCGACATGCAGCACGACTTCGTGAACCCGCAGGGCATGTTCGGGTCGTCGGGGATCGACGTGTCGGGCGCGCAGGCGGTCATCGAGCCGATCGCTCGGGTGCTCCCACCCACGCGGGCCGCGGGCATCCGGGTGGTGTACCTCAAGATGGCGCTGCTGCCGGATCTGTCGGATTCGGGTGGAGAGGACGGCCCGAGCTGGCTCCACTACATGCGGGTGGGCTCGGAGGTCACCGCTCCGGACGGTCGTCCGAGCCGCGTGCTCATCCGTGACACCTGGAACACCGACATCGTCGACGAGCTGGCCCCCGAGCCCGAGGACACCGTGATCTACAAGCACCGGTTCAACGGTTTCTTCGAGACGGAGCTGGACGCGACGCTCAGGGGCTGGGGGGTCAAGAACCTCGTGTTCACGGGTTGCACCACCAGCGTGTGCGTCGAGTCGACGATCAGAGAGGCCTCGTTCCGCAACTACCACAACCTGCTGCTGACCGACTGCACCGCTGAGTCCCTGGGTGACGAGTTCCCGAGGACCAACTACGACGCGTCGCTGCTGGTGATCCAGACGTTGTTCGGCTCGACCGCCGAGTCGTCGGCGTACCTCGCCGGCATCAGCCGCCTGCCCGTCGCCACGAGCTCCTAGTCCAGCTCCATGGTCTTGGAGCGCGATCGCACCACCGCCGCCGAGGACGCGCGCGAACCCGCGGTCTCGTCGGGGCGTCGCGTTCGTGGATTGCTGGCGCGGCCCCGCAGCCGAGTCGCGGGAACCCAGCTGGCGGGGTGGGTCCCGAAGGCGGCGTCGAAGAAGCAGTACCGAGTGGTCCTCGACACCAACGTGGAGGTGCCGCTGCCCGATGGGACCGTCCTCCGGGGCGATCTGTACCGACCGAAGGCGAAAGGGGCGTTCCCCACCCTGTTGGCCTGGTCGTGCTACACGAAGGACTTCCAACACACCGGCATCCCGTTTCCCTTCAACGAGTCCGGTGCGGTCACCAACATCGTGGCGCGTGGCTATTGCCACTTCTATGTGAACTCACGGGGCACCGGCCGATCCGGTGGTGAGTTCAACGGGCTCTTCTCGCCGCAGGAGCAGCAGGACATCGTCGACACGATCGAGTGGACCGCCGCACAGCCATGGTGCGACGGGAACGTGGGCATGGTCGGGATGAGCTACTTCGCGGTCGTCCAGTACCTCGCCGCCGCGAAGCAGCCGCCGCATCTGCGCGCCATCTTCCCCTACCTCGGCTGGACCGACTACTACCGCCACGCCATGTACCACGGCGGCGCACCCCAGACCGATTTCCTGAGCACCTTCTTCTCGGGCTCCGGCACGTTTGTCAACAAGCGGATGCCCCCGCGCGTGCGCCACGCCCTGAGCTTCCTCCTCGACCACGCGTGGTTCCAGTGGTTCATCAAGAACGTGTTCCTGCGCCTCGGCGACGACGGAATGGTCAAGAAGACCAAGCCCAACGAGGCCTGGCTCCGGCACTTCGCGACGATCGTGTTCGACGAGCGCGAGGACGGCCCCTTCTACCGTGAGCGCTCGGCGTGGGAGAACCTCGACCGCATCCAGATCCCCGTGCTGATCGGGACCAACTGGGGGAACCCGGCGCTGCACACACCGGGCGCGTTCGAGGCCTGGCAGTACATCACGTCGCCCAAGCTGCTCTTCATCGGCCCGCCGAACGTGCGCTGGCCCTGGCAGGACTACCAGGGCGAGATGCTCGCCTGGTACGACCACCACCTGAAGGGTCTCGACACCGGCGTCGACGCGCTGGCTCCCGTTCGCTACTGGCTCCAGGGGGCCGAGCGGTGGCGGGAGGCAACGGATTGGCCCGTCCCCGGAGCCGAGACGGTGCGCCTGCACCTTGCGGCCCAAAGCGACGACCCGACCGAAGAGCATCTCCTGGCCCGAAGCGGGGCCGGTGAGCAGACCGAGCTCTCATTCCTGGGCATCCCGCGTGGGCTGCGGTACTCGCCCCAGCTGGAGCGCTACGAGACGCAGGTCCTGCGCTACGCGACGGAACCCTTCGCCACGGACACCGAGGTTGTCGGCCCGATCAAGCTGCATCTCCGGCTGGCCGCGACCGCGGTCGACACCCACGTGGTGGCTCGCATCGTGGACCTCGCGCCCAACGGGAAGGTCCATCGGAAGCTCACGTGGGGCTGGCTCCAGGGCGTGCATCGGAAGATCGACCCCGCCCGGACGAGCGACGACGAGATCGTGCACGACCACACCACGTCGGTCCCACTCGTGCCGGGCGAGCCGGTCGAGCTCGACATCTCGCTGATCCCGGCCGCGAACCTGTTCCGCGCCGGGCATCGGCTCCTCCTCGAGGTCGCGAGCCGAGCCGACATCCTCGACGCCACGATGTTCGAGAACATCGCCTACTACGCCGAGCTGTCCCCGCCGTACCCGTGTCGCAACACCCTGTTCCACGGCCCCGATGGCAGCTATCTCGAGATCCGGGTGCGCAACGACTGAAGGCGCACGTCGGCGACGCTCGTCGCCATCGCCTGATCACGTGCACGTCTCGGGGACGTTGACGCCCGACGGTGCCTGTGCTCGAATCGGCGCGCTGTCTCCCAGGAGGTTGACGTGCCGCTGTACATGGACGTCCACAAGATTGAGGGCCCGGTCACACTCGATGATGTCAGGAAGGCTCATGCCGCCGACCTCGAGAAGCAGGCCGAGCACGGGGTGAGCTACCAGCGCTACTGGGTCTCCGAGGAGGCGGGGCGCATCTTCTGCCTGGTCGACGCGCCCGATGCCGACACGGCTGCCACCGTGCACCGCGAGGCCCACGGGCTCGTGGCCGACGAGATCTACGAGGTCACCGAGCACTCCTGAGGTACCCACCGACCGGAGAGAGTTGACCCCCGGTGGGCTGGCACCCCATGATCGAGTGACGGCAGAGGGTCCGCTGATGCAGAGCAGCGCAGGTTCGTACCCGGCGACATTCACGTTCGACGCGCCCGAGCGGGTGGCGAACTGGCGACCTCTCGTCCACTGGCTGCTGGCCATCCCGCACTGGATCCTGCTCTACCTGATCGGCTACGCGTCCACGCTGCTGGCCTTGGTGTCGTGGGTCGTCATCCTGTTCACCGGCAAGATGCCCGCGGGACTCGCCGGCATCCAGATGCTGTACGTCCGCTACTACCTCCGGGTCCAGACCTACGTCTACTTCCTACGCGAGGAGTACCCGCCGTTCGCGTTCGCCACCGATGCCGCGGACCCGGGTGACGACCCTCGGGTGAGGGTCGACTTCACGCCGCAGCTCGAGGGGCGCAACCGCGTCACCGTGTTCTTCCGGCTGCTGCTCGTGATCCCCCAAATGATCGTGGTGGCACTCCTCTTCGTGGGCCTCGTCGTGGTGGTGCTGATCGGCTTCTTCGCGGTGCTGTTCACGGGTCGCTGGCCGGCAGGCCTGCGGGACTTCACGGTCGGCGTGTGGCGGTGGTGGATGCGGGTCGAGGCGTACCTCCTGCTGCTCACCGACGAGTACCCGCCGTTCTCCCTCGACTGACCGCC
>CAZCYE010000031.1:4776-17571 GCA_964502775.1 uncultured Bifidobacteriaceae bacterium
ATGTGTTGTGACCGGGCCCGGCGTGTGTCACATTCACTGCCCGGTGCCGACGGGCGCCGGGTCGGGTGGGCCCGAGGTGCAGGAAGGGACTCTCCGTTCGGGGAAGTGCGGAGGGGACCGGAGCGTTCCTCGGGCTCCGCCCATCTCTCCAGACCTTCGCCGCTCCCGGAAGCACCGAGCGTCGGTGGGGCTACGAGCAGCCGTGCCTCGGCGTCGCGCTCATCGGCACTGCACGGGCACGCACGCCGCCACGTCGCCGTAGAGGCGCCGGAGGCGCGCCGCCGCCAGGCTCCACGTGTGCCGCTCCGCTCGCGCCACGGACCGGCGGCCCATGGCCGCGCCGGCTTCCCCGAGCGCACGCTGCACCGCGGCCGCGAAGGCCCCCGGATCGCGGTCGGCCACGAGCAGCCCGGTCTCACCGTGGTCCACGATGGTGCGCAGCCCGCCGACGTCACTGGCGACCACCGGCGTTCCGGACGCGGCAGCCTCGAGTGCGACAAGCCCGAAGGACTCGGCGCGCGACGGGACCAGACACACGTCGGCCGCCTGGTACCAGGTGCCGAGCCGCTCGTGGGGCACCGGATCCACCCAGTGCACCCGATCGCCGATCCCGAGGTCGTCGGCGAGCTCGTGGAGGCGGGTGACCTCGGCCGGGCCGTCGGGGCCACTCGGCCCGCCCACGACCACGAGACGCGCGCGCGGTTCGGGCAGCTCGGCGAGGCAGCCGAGCGCGAGGTCGGCACCCTTGAGGGGCTGGAGCCGGCCGACGAAGAGCAGGATCGGGCCGTCGAGCGCCAGCCCGAGCGCGCGGCGCGCGGCGCGCCGGTCCCCGGGGCCGAACCGCGCGTGGTCGACACCCGGCGTGACGATCTCCACCCGTTCGGGGTCGGCGTCGTAGTGGGTGCAGAGCGTGGCGTGCTCCTCGGGCGTGGAGACGATGACGCGGTCGGCGCAGCGCACCACATCGAGCTCGGCCGCGGTGCGGCCGGCATCGTCGTCGTCGATCCCGGCCGCGGACTTCACCCGACCGAGGGTGTGGAACGTGGCCACGAGCGGGAGATCGAGCTCGTGCTTGAGCGCGTGACCCACCGCGCCCGAGATCCAGTAGTTGGTGTGGATGGCGTCGTAGGACTCGCCGGCATCGACCACGTGGTCACGGGCCGCGGCCACGAGCTCGGGGACCAACGCCGGGAGCTCGACCTTGGGGACCGGACGGCGCGGCCCGGCGTCGAGGTGGACCACTCGCACCCCCCGCTCCAGGACCGACACCGGTGGCTGCTCGGCGTGCTCGGCGCGGGTGAGGACGTCGCAGTCCACCCCGGAGCGGGCGAGGGCCTCAGCCAGCGAGCGCACGTACACGTTCATGCCGCCGCCGTCGCCGGTACCCGGCTGGGCGAGCGGCGACGTGTGCAGGCTCAACATGAGAACACGGGCCAGGGGCATGACCAATGAATCCTACCGACGCCAGCGCGGGGGACGGTCAGTCGGGCGGTGCGGGATCGGAACCGGCACGCCGGACGCGCGGCCATCTGGGCAACGCGGCGGCCCGCGGCGAGCCCGTCGCCTACGCCTGACCCACCTTGTGACGCTCGGCGAGGTCGGCCTCGATCGCATCGATGACCCCGTGCACCGCGCGGCGGCGCTCCGAGGCCTCGTCCTCGAGGGTCCGTAGGTCGGCGAGCGTGGTCCGTAGCTCGTCGTCGGAGATCGTCGGCAGGTTCACGAGCGTCGAGTCGGTGATGAGGTGCTCGAGCCCCCGGCGCCACGGGATCTCCATGGAGGGCGCGAGGTGGCGGGGGAGGCGGCTGTGCGCCGGGTCGGGGCGGGGACCGGAGTCGGCGAGGATCTGGGGCAGGGCGGCGACGAGGTCGCCCACCGAGCCCCCGGCCGAGCGACGGTCGAGCTCGGCGGTGAGGATGTCGATGCGGGCTTGGGCCAGGCGCCGCACGTACGACACCTCGGTCTCCACCTGGAGGCACTCCTCGTGCATGACGCGGACGTCGTCGACCGGGCGGGCGCCCATGCCCTCGAGGTACTCGGGCTCTAGGATCACGTCGACGCGCCGGCGGAATGGCTGGTTCACCACGGCGAGGGTAGCCCGAGCGCGAGGCATGTCCCGCCGGTCGACGGGTACCCTCGAACGGACGGGTCCCCAACCGCGCCTTTGACGTCAGGAGCCGCACATGTACGTGCTCCCCGAGCTCGACTACGACTACGGCGCCCTCGAGCCCCACCTCTCGGGGCGGATCCTCGAGCTGCACCACGACCGCCATCACCGGGCCTACGTGGATGGGGCGAACAAGGTGATGGAGCGCCTCGAGGAGGCGCGCGCCGACGACGACTACACCGCCATCAACCAGCTCGAGAAGAACCTCGCGTTCCACCTCTCGGGCCACGTGCTCCACTCATTGTTCTGGCGGAACCTGCACCCGGCCGGAGGTGACCGGCCCCACGGCGAGCTCGCCGCCGCGATCGACGAGCACCTCGGCTCGTTCGAGGGGTTCGCGGCCCAGCTCTCGGAGGCCGCCCTCGGAGTGCAGGGCTCGGGCTGGGGTGCGCTGAGCTGGGAACCCGTGGGGGGCCGGCTCATCGTGGAGCAGGTGTACGACCACCAGGGCAACGTGGGCCAGGGCGGGCCGCCGCTGCTCGTGCTCGACATGTGGGAGCACGCGTACTACCTCCAGTACGAGAACCGGAAGGCCGAGTGGGTGGACGCCTTCTGGCGCATCGTCAACTGGGACGACGTCGCGCTGCGCTTCGCCAACACCCGAACGCTCGACCTGGCGTTGGCACCCCGGCCCTAGGGAGCGGGCGCGCCCGGCTCGGCGGTGTCGAGCTCGACCCGCTCGAGCTCGCGCTCGATGGCCGCCAGCTCGTGCTCGGCCGCCTCGAGCTCGGCCCGATCCTGATCGCCGTCCTGATCACGGTCACGGTCGGGATCGGGGCCCATCGGCGTTGCGTCCATCACGCCCAGCGTAGGTGGCACGCGAGGAGTCATCCCGAGCCGAGCCGGAACTCGAGGACGGCCATCTCGTCGGTGAGGAACGCCGTGAGGTGCGCGAGCCGTTCGTCGGCGTCGTCGAGCTCGAGGAGGCGCTGGGCGTCGAGGGGCCCGATCGGCGCCCACGCCGCGGCCTCGAACGAGGCCCGCACCGGCTCGGCGTGCAGCTCCGGCGGCGCCAGCTGCGGGACAGTCGCCGAGCCGGCGAGCCGGGCGTGCAACCCGAGCACGCGCTCGAGCAGGTCCCGCACCGCAGGGATGCGCGCCTCGGCACCGGGCGATGCGTGGTCGGGGAGCTCCTCCACCTCGGCGAGGGGGTAGGGGTCGTCGGGGAGCCAGCGGGTCACGCGCACGCGGTGCTCACCCGCGATCAACAGCACCCACCGACCGCCGGACGCGCGCTCGGCCTGCACGATCCGGGTGCATGTCCCCACTGGGAACCGAGTGTCGCCACCGCCGACCTCGCTCCCCCGCTCGATGAGGACGATGCCGAACACGCCGTCGCCGTCGAGGCAGTCCGTGGTGAGCTCGCGGTAACGCGGCTCGAAGACGTGGAGGGGCAGCACGCGGTGGGGGAACACCACGGTGCCGAGCGGGAACATCGGGAGGCGTTGCGCCACCGGGTGACGGTACCGGGGCCGGCCCTACACTGGCGCGCCGTGGCCGACGACCTGCACGGTACGGTCGCCGAGCGGTTGCAGCGGGTGCACCAGCGCCTGACCGCCAACCGCGAGGCGGTCATCGACATCCTGGCGGGATCGTCGGGTCCGCTCACGATCCCCGAGATCCTCTCGGCACGCTCGGGGCTCGCGCAATCCAGCGTGTACCGCAACCTCGTGGTGCTGGAGCACGCCGGTGTGGTGCACCGCATCGTGACCAACGACGAGTTCGCGCGCTTCGAGCTGGCCGAGGACATCGTCGGCCATCATCACCACCTGATCTGTTCGTCGTGCGGCCAGGTCGAGGACGTGCCGGCCACGGCCGGGTTGGAGGACTCCCTGCACGACGCCATGGACCAGGTGTCACGCGCCACGGGGTTCCGCACGCTCACGCACCGCATCGATCTCGTAGGGCTCTGCAAGCGCTGCGCGTGAGGACCTTCAGCCCAGGCTGAGACCTTCGAGTGGCTCGCCGGCCACGAGGTTCGCCGCCGTCGCCCGCAGCGAGGCCTTCGACAGCTCGGCGACGGCGCGGCCCGCGACCAGCCCGTCGGCGTCCACGAACACGAAGAACGGGAACGCGTCGCCCCCGAAGGCACCGAACGCGGTCGAGCTCGCGTCGTCGGCGAGCACGGGCTTGAAGGGCCAACCCTCGCGCTTGAGCCACTTCGACGGGGGGAAGTTGGGGAGCTGCCGGTTCGTATTGGTGGCCACGGCCTGCACCTGCACGCCGTCGAGGCCACCGGCCGCGGCCAGGCTCACGATGCGCGGCACCTCGGCCTGACAGTGCGGGCACCAGTGCGCGAGGAACACGAGGATGCGCGGCTGGCCCTCGTCGGTGAGCTCCACGCGACGACTGTTGAAGTTGCGGCCGATGACCGTGGGGGCGGCCATCCCGATCGCCGGGTCGTTCACCGTCCCGACCTTGTTGGAAGCCGGCAGCGGCTTGCCCTCGACGGTGATCCGCTTGCTCGTCTCGCGCTTGGCCCCGGCAGCGACAGGGAGGGCGGCACCGACCACCAGGGCCGCGGCCACGAACACGGCGATTCTCCGGTACCGCGGCGACCAGCACGCTGCGGGGCGGGGGCGTCTCGGATGCGGCATCACGGGGTGGCCTCCATCTTGGTGACATCGGGCGTGGTGGCGTCGGGGCTCCGAAGGATGGCACGGTCGTGGGCCCGGTCGACGAGCAACAGGGCCCCGATGAGTACGAAGGCGCTCAAGTCCATGAACGCCAGGGTCACGTACCCGAGTTCCTCGAAATAGGGCACGGTGCACGGGACGAAGGCCGAGCACGAGGTCGAGTCGGCCAGCGCGGGGACCCGCTCCACGAGCCAGTGGTACAAGGCCAGGGGGGCGCCCAGCGCGACGAAGGGCGTGGCGTAGCCCCGCACGGCCCGGTCCCCCCGGAGCACGCCCACGCCGAGCACGGCCACGAGCGGGTACATGAGGATGCGCTGGTACCAGCACAGCTCGCAGGGGATGAACTCCTCGATCTCGGAGTAGTAGAGGCTCCCCCCGGTCGTGACCACGGCGACCACGAGCGCGAGCTGGCGCGCGTGCGGACCGAGACGGCGCCGTACCTCGATGCGCGCCCGCGGCACCGCGATGCTCACGAGCAGCAAGGCCACCGCCGCGTTGACGGCGAGCGTGAGAACCGTGAACGTCGTATTCGCCGTATTGGCCGTGCCGGCGGTCATCGTGTCCTCACGTCTCCGTGCGCGGCGACACCGCAGTCGTGGCACTCCAGCTCGAGCGTCGCGTGCTCGATGCCGAAGCGGGTCTCGAGCATGGCCTTGAGGCCCTCACCCCTCGCCTGGGCATCGTGCAAGGTGGGCTCACCCTCCAGCACCAGGTGCACCGACAACGCCGGCGCGTCCGACGCCAGCTCCCACACGTGGAGATGGTGGACCGCGCGCACGCCCGGCTCGGCCGCCAGCGCAGCCTCGATCGTCTCGGGGTCCAGGCCCCGGGGCGCGCCCTCGAGGAGCACGTGCGTGGTGTCGGCCAGGAGCCGGGCGCCGGCACCCACCACGAGCACGCCGATCAGGATCGACGCCGCCGCATCCACGCGATCGGCCCCGAAGGCGAGGACGGCCACCCCCGATGCCACCGCTCCGACCGAGCCCGCCGCGTCGGCGACCATGTGCACGAAGGCGCCGCGCAGGTTGAGGTTGCGCCCTCGCACCCGAACCAGGAGGACCGCGCAGCCCACGTTCACGGCCAAGGCCACGCTCGCCAGCGCCACCACTCCGGCACCGTCGACCGCCTCCGGGGCGTCGAGGCGGTGGGCGGCCTCCACGAAGATCCATGCCGCGGCGCCCAGCAGGAGCAGCGCGTTCAGCTGCGCGCCGAGCGCCTCGGCCCGCCGGAGCCCGTAGGTGTGGCGCGCCGAGCCCGAGCGGGTACTCAGGCGCTGGGCGACGAGGGCGACGCCGAGCGCGGCGACGTCGGACGCCTGGTGGGCGGCGTCGGCGAGCAGCGCGAGGGAGCCGAAGGCCAGGCCACCGGCGACCTCGCCCACCAGCAGAGCCGCGTTGAGCGCGAGCGCCAGCCACAGCACCCGGCCCGCCTCGCCCGGTCGAACGGCTCGATGCACCGCCCGACGGTACCGGCCGCCGGGCCCGGCCCCGCTCAACGACAGCCGAGCGCGCGCCGCAACTTGACGAGGTTGCGTCCCATGACCGAGAGGTAGTCGTCGCCTCGGGCGCGCATCGAGGCGGTGATCCCCTCGAGCGGGTTCAGGACGTCGGTGCGGAGCCCACCGGCCTCCCGGGCGAGGGTCTCGGCGACGTCGGGCGAGACCAGCTCCTCGGTGAAGATCGTGGTGACGCCCGCCCGTCGGGCAAGGTCGGCCAGCTCACCGAGGCGCCGGGGGTCGGGCTCGATCTCGGGGTCGATGCCCGCCGCTCCCTGCTGTTCGAGGTCGTAGCGAGCAGCCAGCCATCCGAACGCCTCGTGCGCCGTGACGAGGAGGTCGCGATCGCACTCGGCGAGCCCGGCGCGGTACTCCGCATCGAGGACGTCGAGGGCGTCGCGCACACGCTCGGCCCGGCGGGCGAAGGCCCGGCTGCGCTCGGGCGTCGCCTCGGCGAGCGCCGACTCCACCGCGTCGACGACCCGGCTCATGAGCACAGGGTCGAGCCACACGTGGGGGTCACGCGCGCCGGCGCGGCGGCGGATGCCGACCTCGGCGAGCACCACCACCGTGGCGCGGTCGCGGTCGCGTGCCGCCTCCTCGATCGCGGGCTGGAAGTGGCGGCCCATGACCACCACCACATCGGCATCCTCGATCGCGTCGCGTTCGTCGGTGGTGAGCTCGAGGTCGTGGGGCTCGGCTCCCGGCGGCGTGAGGTTCGTCACCGTCACGTCGGCGCCGCCCACGGCCCTGGCCGCCCACGACAGCGGGTAGAAGGACGCGACCACTTCGACGCGGGCGCCCCGGTCGCCCCGGTCGCCGTCTCCCGTCTGGAGACCGGCCGCGGCGTGGCCCCCGCTCCCGACCGCGACGACCACGACCACCGCCACGACCAACGGGACCCATCCTGATGCTCTGAGAATGAGTCTCACCCTAACATTGTCTAGAATCGTTCTCATGTCGGAGCCGCTCCCCGTCGCGCTCGGGCCCGCCCCGGCCGGGACCCATCCGGAGGCGCCCCCTCCCGCGCTCGAGGCCCGCGGCGTCTCCTTCGGCTACGGGCGGGAGCGCGCCGTGGACGGCGTGAACCTCGTGATCGGCCGCGGCGAGTTCGTCGCCCTCGCCGGTCCCAACGGGTCGGGGAAGTCCACGCTCCTGCGGCTCCTGCTCGGGCTGCTGCGGCCCGACGCCGGGACAGTGCGCTGCCTGGGGGTCGATCCCCGCGCCGTCCCCGATCGGGCCCGCATCGGGTACGTGACGCAACGTCACGTGCTCGCGCCCGACCTGCCCGCCACCGTGGCCGAGGTGGTGGGATCGGGCCGCCTCGCCCGCCACGGCTGGTGGCGACACCCGCGGGCTGTGGATCGCCGAGCGGTCGCCCACGCGCTCGAGGAGGCGGCGCTGACCCCTATGGCGCGCCGCTCGGTGGGCTCGCTCTCGGGGGGCGAGCAGCAGCGCGTCCTGATCGCCAAGGCGCTCGCCAGCGAGCCCGAGCTGCTCGTGCTCGACGAGCCCATCGCGGGGATCGACGTGGAGTCCCAGCGACTCTTCCGCAACTCGCTCGTGCACCTCCAGCACGAGCACGGAGCCGCGGTGCTGCTCGTGTCGCACGAGCTGGGGGCGGTGGCCGACGACCTCGACCGTGTCGTGGTGATGAAGAAGCGGATCCTGTTCGACGGCGCGCCCGCCGACCTCGCGGCGCGCGGCGTGAGCCTCGGCGTGCACCGCGACGATCTCCCACTGTGGCTCGAGGAGCTCACATGAGGGCACGGGACCGGCGCCGACGGGTCGGGCCATGAGCGAGACGGTGAGCGGCGCGGCGAGCGCCCTGGCCGCGCTCGGGCTCCCGTGGCCGTTCGAGCGCGAGTACATGCAGCTCGCGCTGGCCGCCGGCCTGGTGGTGGGCGCCACCGCGCCGCTCATCGGCATGTTCCTGGTGCAGCGGCGCCAGGCGCTCATGGGCGACGGCATCGGCCACGTGGCGTTCGCGGGCGTGGCCGCCGGCCTGCTCGCGGGCGTGTGGCCGGTGGGGAGCGCGCTGGGCATCGCCGTGCTCGGGGCCCTGGCCATCGAGTGGCTGCGGAGTCGGGGGCGGGCCACGGGCGACCTCGCGCTCGCGCTGTGCTTCTACGGGGGAATCGCGGCGGGGGTGGTGCTCGTGAGCAAGGCCGACGCGGGCAGCGTGAACGTGCTGCCCTACCTCTTCGGCTCGATCCTCACGGTGGACGCCGACGACGTGGCCGTGATCGTGGGCCTCGGTCTGGTGATCCTCGCCACGGTGGGGGTATGCGGGAGGGCGCTGTTCGCGGCGGTGTTCGACGAGGAGTCGGCCCGGGTGGCGGGCATCCCCGTGGACGGCCTCAACGCGCTCCTCTCGGTGCTCACCGCGGTCACCGTCGTGGCCGCGATGCGCGTGGTCGGCGTGCTCCTCGTGGCGGCGCTCATGGTGGTGCCGGTCGCCGCGAGCCGGCTCCTGGCGCGCTCGTTGCGGGCGACCGCCGTGATCGCGTCGCTCATCGGCATGGGGTCGGTGGTGGTGGGGCTCGTCGCCGCCCGCCAATGGGGGCTGGCACCGGGAGGCGCGATCGTGCTGGTGGCCACCGCGGTGTTCGCGGTGGTGGCGCTGGTCCGCCCTCAGCAGACCCCGGCGACCGACGGGTAGGGGTTCACCGCGCCGCCGCCGCCCGGATGGATCTCGAAGTGGGTGTGGGGCGCGCCGCGCGACGCGTCGCCGGTGTTGCCCACGTAGCCGATCACCTCGCCCCGGGCGACGCGGCGCGGCGCGCCGGCGTAGGCCGAGAGGTGGAAGTAGTAGTACAGGTTGCCGTCGTCACCGAACAGGCGCGCGCCCAGCCCCGAGACCGAGCCGGTCTTGAACACGACATTGCCCGACACGACCGCCACGTTCGGCGTGCCGCGCGGCGACATGAGGTCCACGCCCTCGTGGCGCCGGCCACCGCCGCGGGGGAAGCCCCACGAATCAATGAACGAGACGGGGCCGCGGATCGGACAGACGATCCCGCCGGGAACGAATACGCCCGAGTAGTCGCGTCCGCCGTCTCGCTGCGCGGCGCCCCGGCGTCGGGCGGCGGCGGCGGCTTCGGCGGCAACGTCGGCCTCGAGCTTGGCCTGCGCGGCCTGGGCCGCGCGGAGATGGTCCTGGAGCACGCGCTGCTCGGTCTCCAGTGCCGCCAGCGCGTCGGCCTCCTCGTCGCGACGGTCCGCGAGCCGGTCGCGTCGGACCCCGAGGTCCTCGTTCACCACCCGCAGCTCGTCGACCGCGGCGTCATCACGCTGCTTGGAACGGGCCAGGAGCTTCTCGCGCCGGATGGCGTCGAGCGGATCCTGGTCGCCGAGCGGCACCCCGGTGTCGCCGCTGCCGGTATAGACCTCGACCGCCCGACGCCGGGAGATGGCACGCAGCTCGGCCGCGCGCTCCTCGCCCGAGCGGATCTCGGCAACGAGGGCCTCGATCTCGTTGTTGAGCGCCTCGTAGCGCGCCCGGGTCTGCTCGTAGCGGGCGGTGGCCGCGTCGGCCGCCATCTGGGCCGCGCCGACCTGGGCCTTGAGGTCGTCCAGGCTCTGGCCGCCGGCCGGGACCCCGGAGCCGAACGCCAGCGTGACGACCCCCACGGCCACAAGGGCGCGAACGAGGAGGCGGCCGCGGCGGGAGGGGGACGGGGATCCCTGAGGGAGTGATGGTCGCAACATGAGCCACGGGAGTTGCACGCGGGGCATCGTCGACCCCGCGGAAGGGCGCGCAGGCGCTCAGGCTAGGCGGCTCCCGGGTCAGGGCTTCACGTCGGGGGACGGGCAGGGGACGGCCGGGGCGGGCCGGGGCGGGCCGGGAGCGCGGAGCGTCGGCGGGGCAGCGGGGCGGCGTCACCCCTACGATCGGGCGCGATGGCGTCCGTGTTCACCCGGATCATCGAGGGGGAGCTACCGGGCACGTTCGTGTGGCGGGACCCGAGCTGCGTGGGCATCCTCACCATCGAGCCCGTCCGACCCGGGCACACCCTCGTGATCCCACGCGCCGAGATCGACCACTGGACCGACCTGCCCTCGGTGCTGGCCACCCATCTCGTGGGTGTGGCCCAGACCATCGGGCGCGCGCAGCGGCGGGCCTTCGCGCCGGCGCGGGTGGGACTGCTCATCGCCGGGCTCGAGGTGCCCCACACTCACCTGCACCTCATCCCGATCGACGATGAGTCCGACACCCACCTCTCGAGGGCGACGACGGCGACACCTGCCGATCTCGCCGGGCCCGCCGAGGCGTTGCGCGCCGCGCTCCGCGAGCTCGGCGCCGACGGGGTGAGCGAGTGACGTCCACCTCGGCCTCGTCGTGGGCGAAGCGCGACGCCGAGGTGGTGTGGCACGGCTTCACGCAGATGTCGGGCTACGCCGATGCCGAGCCGGTCATCGTGGAACGGGCCGAGGGTCACGAGCTCGTCGATGTGGAGGGCAACCGCTACCTCGACGCCATCTCGTCGCTGTGGGTGAGCACGCTCGGCCACCGCGTCCCCGAGCTCGACGACGCGATCCGCGACCAGCTCGACCGCGGCGCGCACTCCACCATGCTCGGTCACGGCAACCGTGTGGTCATCGAGCTCGCGGAGGCGCTCGCGCCCCGAGTGCCGGTCGACGAGCCGCACTTCCTCTTCGCTTCCGACGGCGCGTCGGCGGTGGAGCAGGCGCTCAAGATCGCGTTCCAGTACTGGTCGAACCGCGGCGCGCCGCAGCACCACACCTTCCTCGCCTTCGGCGGCGCCTACCACGGCGACACGATCGGCGCGCTCTCGGTGGGCGATGGCGGCTTTGGCGCCCACGTCTTCGATCCGCTGCGCTTCGCCGTGATCCGAGCTCCGGGCTTCGACGACCCGTCGTGCATGCGCGGCGCGGCCCAGCTCGTGGCCGAGCACGCCGAATCGCTCGCGGCCGTGGTCGTGGAGCCGCTCGTGCAGGGCGCCGGGGGGATGCTCATGGCACCGCCCGGCGACTTCGCGATGCTCGGCGCCGCGTGTGCGGAGCACGGCGTGCTGTTGATCTGCGACGAAGTGGCCACCGGGTTCGGGCGAACGGGCACCCTGTTCGCGTCGGAGCAGTGCGGGCTACGGCCCGACCTGCTGTGCATCGGCAAGGGGCTCACGGCCGGGTACCTGGCCCAGTCGGCCACCGTCGCCTCCGGACGCGTGTTCGACGCGTTCCTCGGGCCCGAGGCGTCCGACAAGACGCTGTACCACGGCCACTCCTACGGCGGGAACGCCCTGGCGTGCGCGGTGGCGCTGCGGCACCTCCAGCTCCTCGACGAGCGCGACGTGCTCGCCAACGTGCGCGCCCGGTCCGAGGAGCTGAAGGCGCTGCTGGACGAGCACATCGCGGGGCTCCCCGGGGTGCGCGAGGTGCGGCTGCAGGGGCTCATGGGGGGCGTGGAGCTCGCACCGCCGCGCGACGGGATGCAGTGGGGACGGCGGGTGAGCGCGGCGGCCACCCGGCGCGGCGTGCTGGTGCGCCCGCTCGGGGACGTGGTGGTGCTGATGCCCCCGCTCACGATCACGAGCGCCGAGCTGCACCGGATCGTCGACACGCTGGCGGCCGCGATCGCGGAGGTCTGCGCGTGAGCGCGCCGAGCCCCTGGACGCGGTGGGCGGCCCACGAGGCGGACGAGATCCGCGCCGCCGGGCGCTGGCGGGCGGTACGCGACTTCGACGCGGCCGGGCCCGAGGGCAAGCTCGGCGACGACGGCCAGCCCGTGGTGTCGTTCGCGTCCAACGACTACCTGGGGCTCACCCAGCACCCCGAGGTGATCGCCGCCGCCCGAGGCGCGCTCGACCGCTGGGGAGCCGGCTCGGGCTCGGCGCGCCTGATGGTGGGCTCGCGCCCGGTGCACTCGGAGCTCGAGCGCGCGCTCGCCGACTGGAAGCACGCCGAGCGTGCGGTGCTGTTCCCCACCGGGTACGCGACGAACCTCGGGGTGCTCACCGCGCTGGGCGGCACCGACACCCTCGTGGTGTCCGACGAGCGCAACCACGCGTCGATCATCGACGGGTGCCGGCTGTCGCGGGGAGACGTTGCCATCGCCCGTCACAACGACCCCGAGCACGTGGACGCATTAATCGGCCAATCCGGGCTCGAGCGCGCCATCGTCGTGACCGAGTCGGTGTTCTCGATGGACGGGGACCTCGCGCCGCTCGACGACCTCGCGGCCGTGTGCGCGCGGCGAGGCGCGCTGCTCGTGGTGGACGAGGCCCACGCCGTGCTGGGCACCGGTGCTGACCTCGCGTCGTCGCCGCTCGACGGGATCGCCGCCGAGGTGGAGACGATGCGCGTCGGCACGCTGTCGAAGACCCTCGGATCGATCGGCGGGTTCGTGGCCGGCCCGGCCGAGCTCTGCGACCTCGTGGTGAACCGCGCCCGCTCCTACATCTTCACCACGGCCGCCCCGCCCTCCACCGCGGCCGCCGCGCTGGCGGCGCTGGCCGTGCTGCGCTCGCCCGAGG